>NZ_FRAE01000146.1 GCF_900142235.1 Tepidibacter formicigenes DSM 15518
TATTAATAAAATTTTTGAGTATCTGAAAATTGCATAGAAATGACTTTGGCTATTTAACTGTAAAATTTTTCAAGTAAAATTGCACTTTTATAGAAGTATATAATTTTTTTACAGTTTTTTCAATATCTTCTAATGTTGTTGATTTTCAAAAGAAACATTTACATTGTTAGACAATCTTTCAGTGGGATGTCCATTTAACTTTACTCCATCAATTTTTGTTTGGATTTTATTAATTAATTTATCTCTCAATATCTCAATTTTTTTATTTTTATTTTCAATATCACTTGTTGCTAATTCTATAGCATATCCTAATCCAACACATCCTGAAACATTTTGTGTTCCAGCTCTTTTTTTCATTTCTTGAAACCCACCATGAATAAAGTTATCTATGTCTATGTTTTCATTAATATATAAAGCTCCAATTCCTTTAGGACCATAAATTTTATGAGCAGATATAGTAAGCATATCTATATTGAGACTTCTTACATCTATTGGAATTTTACCTATTGCTTGAACAGCATCTGTATGAAAATAAATATTTTTTTTTCTGCTATTTCTCCTATTTTTTTTATAGGCTGAATAGATTCTATTTCATTATTAGCAAACATAATTGATATAAGTATAGTCTCATCAGATATAGAGTTTTTTAAATCTTCTAACGATATCATTCCATACTTATTTACTGGAAGATACGTTATATTAAATCCTTGTTTTTCTAAAAATTTACAAGTATTTAAAATTGATGCATGCTCAATTTTAGTAGTAATAATGTGTTTCCCCTTTTTTTTATTTGAAAATGCTATTGCTTTTAATACCCAATTATTAGACTCTGTTGCTGAAGATGTAAAATACACTTCATTTTTATTACAATTTAATGCATTAGCTGTTTTTATACGTGAGTTTTCAATAGCTTCTTTAGATTTTTTTCCTAACAGATGAACGCTAGAGGGATTACCAAAATTTTCTGTTATATATGGTAACATTTCTTTTAAAACTCGTTTTTTTATAGGCGTAGTTGAAGCATGGTCTAAATATATATATTTCATATTTTCCACTCCTTATATATAGATTGTAAAAGAACAAAATATCACTTCGTGATACTCTCAGATGAGTAGCAGAGCTACTCATCTGTATTTTTTGAAACTAATTCACCATTACATTTTGGACA
>NZ_FRAE01000144.1 GCF_900142235.1 Tepidibacter formicigenes DSM 15518
CTATGAAAGTGCAAAAACACTTCAATAATTTTCCATTACAATAAAATAAAAAACATTTATGCAAAACCTTGTTATAATTAAGTTCCTACACAAAAACATAACAGGTGGTGTTGCATAAATGTTTCAGAACTTAATTATAACAAATGAATTAACATTAGACAAATTTTTAAAAGAACTAAAATATGACTTATATCTTACAAAACCACAAATAAAACATATGCAAAATATAGTGAAATCAATGTTTATGAGTGGTTATACAGGTAAAATCAATGATGTTTCTAAATTTTTATCATCTAAACATAGAACTAGTATTACAAGATTTTTATCTAATTCATCATGGGATGAATCTTTGATATTTAATTCTTTAAAAAACAAAGTAATAGATTTAATTTGGTCTAGAGCAAAACAAACAGATAAACCTATATACGTGATTATAGATGACACTATTTCAGAGAAAACTAAGCCCTCGTCAAAGGCTTTAAATCCAATTGAAAAGTGTTTCTTTCACAATTCCCATTTAAAGAGAAAAACTGTTTATGGACATCAAATTGTACTTGCTTTACTTTTTTGTGATGGCCTAGTTTTACCTTATTCTATAGAAATTTATGATAAAAATAATATGAGCAAAATAGAAATTGCTTCTAATATAATTAAATCTCTTCCAAAACCAATAAAAAAAGGGTATGTTCTTTGTGATAGCTGGTATAGCTGTAAACAACTATTCGATGCATCAACTAAATCTGGATATACATATATTGGAGCTATAAAAACAAATAGAGTAATCTATCCAAAAGGTCGTGAACGACTAGGTACTAAGCTTAATAGCTATGCTCGTAGTTTAAATAAGGAAGTCTTCGACTTAGTCACCGTCAAAGATAAAGAATACTATATTTACAACTACGTTGGAAAATTAAATGATATGAAAAAAGTATCTATAGTATTAAGTTATCCTAAAGATTCATTTCATGAAGATGGATGCTTGAAAGCATTTATTTCTTTAGATACATCATTAGCATCTTTAGATATATTAAATCGATACATCGATAGATGGATAATAGAACCATTTTTTAGAGATTGTAAAAGAAATTTAGGATTAAATGGATATCAAGTTAGAAGCCAAAAAAGTATTACTAGATATCTAATAATAATGTTAGTAGCTTACACTTACTCCAAATTATGTTCAGGCGTAGCCTTAAGTTTCAACACTGGATTTAAAAAAATACAAAACAATTTAAGAAAAACACAA
>NZ_FRAE01000143.1 GCF_900142235.1 Tepidibacter formicigenes DSM 15518
TGTCCAAAATGTAATGGTGAATTAGTTTCAAAAAATACAGATGAGTAGCTCTGCTACTCATCTGAGAGTATCACGAAGTGATATTTTGTTCTTTTTATGTTATTTATTATTTGCTTAAAGCTAATATATTATTTTTTTGCTCTAAAAATTCTTCTTCTGTCAAAATACCTTGCTCTTTTAATTTGCCTAATTTTTCAAGCCTGCTTATAATTTCATCATAAATATCTATATTGTTTTGATTATTCGTGTTAACATTAGATTGATTTTCATTAGTTGATTTATTTGTTTTTGTAATTCTAGCTCTAACATATTCAGCAAAATTCCTAACTTGATCTTTCATTATATGTTTAATCTCAGCTTTATTTCCTGAAGCAAATATAGTTATACTACCTTGCATAATGCTAGTTTCATACTGTATAGAACTTATTTTATCATATGGGAAGTCTTCTACTTTTAATCCGAAGAAACTTTTGTCTACAAAAATAAGTCTTTTATTAGTTGCAACAAGAATACCTATATTATTATTATACATACCCTGTACAAGTTTTTCTATTTTTTCATCTTCCCACAATATCTTAGGTAATTCTTTTATTTCTTTTTTCCCAAGTAATTTACTTGAAGTATCAAGCATTTGTAGTTGATTTTTTATTTCTTCTAATGTTGGCATACAAAAACCTCCTTATAAATACAATATATATATATTAATTGTAAAAATGTATATTCTTTTATATTATAACAAAAAATTCCTTATAAAATCAAAAAAACACTCAAATATTTATATTAAATTTAAGTTTTAACAATTCACTATGTACATTTTCAGCAGCAGCGATTTGCTCTATTGTAAAGTAATCTGGATAATTATTAAAAATATCATCATCAATAAGCAATTCTGCTGCAAATTTATTAGCTTCATTTTCAATTTTTCCCCTAGGGAAAAGTGTATTTTCACGAATAAAATGAACTTCTTTAGATGAATGAAGCATAGCATGTCCTAGCTCATGAGCTAAAACTATTCTTTTAGAACATTCATCTAAATTAGAGTTAATTACTATAAATTTATTTCTTTTTACATTTATGTAAAACCCTTTTGTATAATCGTTATAAGATTTATATTTGATTATTAGCCCCATTTCTTTTGCTATTTGTTCAGGGTCTCGAGTACCATATTTTTTTACTAAATTTTTAACTCGTATGTCTATTCGTTTCAAAAATAGCTCCCCCTAGTCATTATCTGTTTTTAGCTCGTTGCAGAACTCTACAACTCGCATAAATACTACATTTAAATTTATAGAAATGGCTAAGTTTCCCCCATTTTGGGTATATATACATT
>NZ_FRAE01000140.1 GCF_900142235.1 Tepidibacter formicigenes DSM 15518
TGGCACATATTTTCATATTTAAAGTTGGTCCTAATATATTAGATCATACACCCTATATTCTGTTCCAATTAGATACTTAATATAACATCACATTCAACAAAGCAATTTCTAAAATCAACTTCCATATTTATTTCATCTATTATGTCATATACTGTTTTTTCTAAATCATGAGAATCTTTATTGAGAAATAAAAAAATTCGCTTCATGCTATCGCATGGCTCATGTCGCCAACGAGTCCTAACGGACTCCGTTGCTCAAAATAATTGATACTTTTATTCAGTTACCAAAGTTACAGTTTAAAAAATTTATAGTTTCCTATAGAATAAAAAATATAATAATGTACAATTACATCCGTTTTACTGGTTCTAAGTCTATCTCAGGATGAGACCTAATATTTTGAAATTTTTACAATAATATGTTATTATATAGTTTTATAGGGGTGAAAATAATGGATATGAACAAATATAATAAACAAAAAAATTTTTTCAGTATCGTTCATACTATATTTTTTTTTACTTGGATAATTTTAAAAGAAATTTATTTAGATAAAGAGTATTTTTTCTATATAGTATTAAATATATATGTAATATTTTCAGGAATTAGTTTCTTAGTAATATTAAAACTAAATGACAAATTAGGAGAAAAAAAATTTACTTCAATAATGCTAGTAATTGTAATTTTAGCCTCTATTTTATCTTTTTTATAGACAAACTAGATACTTTAGTTCTTAAAAGTGTTTAGTTTAGAAAAATTTTATCTAGGTAATAAAAAAGCCTAGGTACTCAGTTAAGTTCACTAGGCCATGGGTATTTTTCACTTTAAACTTATAATTGCTTTACTCAATTCATTTATAGAATCAGTTAAAGTACTTAGTTTTCCTTCAATTCTAACAAGTAAGTATACTGATACTGCTATTGGAAAACCTAAATTTGCTATATTTGTATACAAATCTTCCATAATAATCTCCCCTACTTAAAAGGGCCAAGTATTCTTAGCCCTTAATCTTATTCATTATATTCAAATTCTGTAACATCAGTTTCAACTATTTTTGCACTATCTGCCTTTTTAAAATCTCCACCATTTGATGTAAATATATTTTTAGTTATTATATCATCCATTACAGTTTTAACTTCTTCAGAAGTTATATCATCTTTTGGATCATCTATAGATATACTTACCTTTTTTCCTAGTGCATTTTCAAACGTCATAAGTAATTTTTTAGACATCTAATTTACCTCCCCTATTCACTTAAACTTGAATTATCCTGTCTTACAACATCCATTAAAGTATGCTGCTGAAGTCCTGATATTCCTTTAGCTACATAATAGATATTGTCATCTGTTGCGTCATTTTTTACATGAGATAAAGATTTTTTTCTTAATATTTCTTTCCCATGTTCATCTAAGCCAAGAGAAAATGTTAGCTTTATTAAGCTTTCCTTAGGTATTTTTACTACTGCCATGGTATCCCTCCTTTTTTATTTGTTAGTTTAAATATAAGTGATTTGAAGGAATGGTTATAGATAAAGAAATTTAGAAAATTAGTTTGGAAAATAAGTTA
>NZ_FRAE01000139.1 GCF_900142235.1 Tepidibacter formicigenes DSM 15518
TCATAAGATGCTACTCCTCTCTAGATAATTTGTAAGTAGCATCATTTTACTATTTTTTTGACGAATAGGGGATACTTTTTTCTTAGCTTGATGGCCATACCCCACTTTGCACTTGGTGACACGGTTGCCGGTATTAGGCCTTCTTATGCATTCAAAGTATTTCTATTTAACTGACCGCTATCGCGTTCAAGTAATTTATTTTTCTTTTTTATTCTCATATAAAAAACATATAGCTTCATCTACTATTTCATTAAAAGTAACATTAGGATCATCGTATATAAATATCTTCATCTCTTGCAGTTTCTTTACTGTAGATGGTTTTAGAGAATAACTTCTTTTAACACTAAGTTCTTCAATTCCTAAATTCTTAACTTCTTGAGAATTTACATTCTTATCTTTTTTAGAATTTATATTCAAACCTTCTAAAATTCCTTTACTTCCGTTACTCATAACTTATCACCTCATCAGCTAAATTCATATAATCTATATATCCATTGCAGTTTTTATTAAAATAAATAATTGGAGTTTGTTTGTCTTGAGCATATTCTATTTGAGAGTTTATTCTTATAAGTGTGTTAAATACTTTTTCACCAAATACTGATTCTAAGCTTTCTTTTATATCTTTAGATATATTTTTTCTTGAATCATACATCGTAATTAAAACTCCCATTATATCTAGATTTTCTCTTAAATTTTCTTTTACAAGATTGTAAGTTTCTATTAAGTGTTTGATTCCTTTTATAGAAAAATAAGAAGTTGATACTGGAATTATCAAGTTATCACTTGCAACAAGTGAATTTATACTAAGAAGCCCTAACGATGGGGGACAGTCTATTAATATATAGTCAAACTCATCTTTTATTTGCTTTAGTATTTTATGTAATATATTTTCTCTACTCATTGCACTACTAAGAGTTATTTCTGCATTACTAAGAGTTATATCTGATGGAAGTATATATAAATTTTCGTATTGAGTTTCCTGTGTAACTTTTAAAATTCTTTCTTTCTTAAATTTTTTAGAAGTTAACAAGTCATATATTGTTAATTCAAGATTTTCATCATTTATTCCAACACCTGATGTAGTATTTGCTTGGGCATCCATATCTACTAATAACACTTTTTTATTTTTAGTTGTTAGTGCTGCACCTAGATTTATTGTTGTTGTAGTTTTGGCTACGCCTCCTTTATGGTTGAAAATGCTTATTATTTTAGCCACTTAAATTCCTCCCTTCTTAAATTCTTAAGAATTTAACTTCTTGTATTCTTGTATTATACAACAAATTTTATTATTAATAGATAGGTTTTTATTAATTTTAATGTTTTTTAAGAGCTAATTAGTATATTTTATAGATACAAACATGACATAAAATATTCAATATATGGTAAAATCTATTTTATTTATATATTAATTAAGTAGGAATTTCAAAAACAAGGGGATGATATAAAGAATGTAATTTCTAATTATTAATAAGTTTGTAAAAATAATTAGTTTAAGGAGCATTCCTGTAATGAATAAATTTGAACTTTGATAAAAAAAGTACCTCCTGATAGAATACAGGGTGTAAG
>NZ_FRAE01000138.1 GCF_900142235.1 Tepidibacter formicigenes DSM 15518
GTGATATTTATTCTGATTACAGAGATCAGCTTATAAGCTGGGAAGAATACAATAATAATATTGATACTTTTGGCAACCAAGTAGGTCTACCTGTTTTAGAAAATGAATTTATCCAACACTTAAAAGATAATATGGAAAAAGCTATATTTGATGCTGATAATTCTTTTCCTGAAAACCAATATCTTAAAATCAAAAATGGTGTTCCTATACTTTCAAAAATAAGAAAAAAAGATGAACCTAAAGATTTAAAGGTTATACAAAATTTAATTGCAGAAGATTTAGAAACAGTAAATATTTTAGATATTTTATCAGATACAGAAAAGTGGATTCAATGGACAAATCAGTTTGGATCGATATCTGGATTCGATTCAAAGATTAAAGATAAAATTGAAAAATACCTTATGACAACATTTTGTTATGGTTGTAATCTTGGTCCTAGTCAAACATCAAAAGCACTACAAGAAATAAGTAGAAAACAGCTTTCTTGGATAAACAAAAGACATGTAACAGAAGAAAAATTAGAAAAAACTATTAAAAATTTAATAAATGCATATAATCTTTTCCCTCTACCTAAATACTGGGGTACAGGAAAAAGGTCTGCTGCTGATGGTACAAAATGGGACATGTATGAACAGAATCTTTTATCTGAATATCATATTAGATATGGTGGATATGGTGGGATTGGTTATTACCATGTATCTGATTTATACATAGCTCTTTTTAGTCGTTTTATACCATGTGGCGTATGGGAAGGTGTTTATATACTCGATGAATTTATAAAGAATGATTCAAATATACAACCAAATATTGTTCATGCAGATACACAAGGTCAAAATACAACAATATTCGGACTATCATTTTTACTAGGAATAGATTTGATGCCTCGAATTAGAAACTGGAAAAAGTTAGACTTATGCAAACCCGATAAAAGCATCAAATGTAAACATATAGATGAAATTTTTTCTGATTATATAGATTTCGATATTATAAAAACTTACTTACCAGATATGTTGAGAATTGTTTTATCCATAAAAATGGGAAGGATAGCTCCCTCAACAATTTTAAAGAAACTCGGAAGTTATAGTAGACAAAACAAACTATACCAAGCATTTAAAGAATTAGGAAGAGCCATCAGAACCATATTTTTATTAAAATATATTTCTGATATAGATTTAAGAACCACTATACAAGAAGCTACAAACAAAAATGAATCTTTCAACGGATTTATAAAGTGGTTATTTTTTGGTGGTGAAGGTATTATTGCTGAAAACAATAGAGATGAACAAAGAAAAATCATAAAGTATAATCACCTTGTTGCCAATTGTGTTATTTTTTACAATGTTTATCATATGTCAAAAATTTTACAAGAACTTATTATAAAAGGATATAAAATAGATGAAAATATACTTTCTTCATTGTCGCCCTACATTACAAGCCATATAAATAGATTTGGTGAATATAAGATAAATAAAAACAGAAACACTCCTTCTTTAAATTACGATATAGATATATTCAAAAGTACGGAGTAAAAAAACTTTATTTCCATATTTTTACTCCCTATTGCACTTTTTACACGAATCGTGGCCATACCCCA
>NZ_FRAE01000137.1 GCF_900142235.1 Tepidibacter formicigenes DSM 15518
ATACTTTTTTACAATCCATGGCGTTATATTAACAATTCATGACATATATGTTGATTTTATGAATTAAATTTGTTTTAATAATCTTGTCGCGACGGAGAAATTATTAAATTAATTGTGAGGAGGAAATTATAATGAAGGAAATGAATATGAATGAAATGATGGAAGTTAATGGCGGACGCAAAAAAGATAGTATTAAATTTGACACAAGTGAAGGAGGCGGTCTTGGTTTCTCTTGGTTTCTCATGGAAAAAAGATAAAAATGGAGATTTAGACATTACAGTTAGTACTCCAGTCGGAACCCTTAAAATCCACGATAACGTAAGTAACAATGTAAATTATAATAAAAGAGATAATAGCAAAGGAAAATATAGATATGACAATTAATTAAACATGAGTGCTCTAAATCAAAGCACTCATATTTAATCTACATACTCTTATTTATATTTTTATAGAAAACAAATTCCAAAATATATTTTAATTATATCATACTTATAAAAAGGAGTGCCTTTTATGAAACAAATAAAAAAAACATATCCTACTATTTTTCAATCAATATTAATGCTTTTTACTTATCAATACATATTTCCTTTTATTATTTTAGGTTCACTGTCTATACTTACATCACTCGTTCCTTACAAAACTCATTTTAGTATTAAAAGTACAGCTGAAACTTACTATTTAAATTTTTTTATAAGATTAATTTCATTAGTAATTCTAATAAAATATTTGAGTAATAAAAAAAATTTTAAATTTAAAGATTTATTTTCAATAAAAATATTTTCTTTCACTTTATTTATATGGATAATTTCATTAGTACTTGGAATAAGTATTATCAGAAGTGAATTGATTAATTTTTTAGGAAATATCTCTTCAAATGAAGAACTTCTTTCTATCGCTGAAAAACAATTAGTATTTGGCAAATTACCTTCTGTAGAATTTTTCTTATCAATAGTTTTATTTTATCCTATATTTGAAGAATTTATATTTAGAGGAATTATTTTAAAAGGATATCTTAGTAATTATTCTGAAAAAAAAGCACTTATTGTTTCAGCTCTATTGTTTGGAGCATATCACATGAACCCTCAACAATTTATAACAGCATCTATTGGAGGATTAGTATACGGATGGATATATATAAAAACTAAATCAATTATTCCTTGTATATTTGCTCATTCAATTAATAATTTAATAAATTTTATATTTATTAATTTATTGCAAATAGAAATTCCTAATTATACTATTGTATCTGATACATCACAATTTCAGCCTTTATGGTTTGATATTTTAGGAATTACTTTAGTTATTATTTCTATCTATCAATTAAAAAAGATATTTAAAAATAAAGAAGAATGCAATTATGAATCTGAAAATAAAAAAACAAGACTAGATTTATTAAATAAATCTAGTCTTAGATAAATAAAAATCATCACTTTTCTTGATTAAAAATTTGAAGTTTTACACAAATTTATTTATAGACTCGATATTAAAGTAGCCATGGCATCCCCATGGCTACTTTTAACTCCTCAACCTATTAACTTCCTCTACAGAAAGTCCTGTTTTTATTGCTATTGTTTCATTATCTAAAACATCTAATAAAT
>NZ_FRAE01000148.1 GCF_900142235.1 Tepidibacter formicigenes DSM 15518
AAATTGGGGATTCGTTACACCCTATTACCTTTTTAGGTAACAAAGCCTATGGAGTGTTATAGCAAACGAAAGTAGCTTAGGCAAAATCGGACATTATGAAGTAGGAAAGAAACAAGAATCTTTAATTTATAGATTTTTATAGATTTTTGGTAACGGGATAAGGTGAAAAGATTAATTTTACTAATATTAATTGCAATAGTAGGAATCTTTGGCTTAACAGGTTGTCAAAATGAAAAAGAGATTTCTACAACGGAGAAGTATTCAGATATGTATGAGCGTACATTTGTGGATGTAATGGCTGTATATCCTGTTGTTGCTCCTATACTTATGACAGAGGAAGAAGATTTTGATAAAATTGTAAAAGAAATAAATGAGGTTATAGAAAGATTAAATGATGAAAATGTGCATTTTTTTTCTGAAGAAGCACGAGAAGTTGTAGGTAAAATTACTTCTTCAGCTAAGAAAGCAATAGAGTATCATGAACTTTATTTAAATAGTGATTATTCAATGGAATTAAAGCAATCAACTATGAATGAAATAACTAAAATAGCAGACTTAATGAGAGAGTACGCTAAACTTTATGATGAGTTTTTGAGAAATAGATAAAATACTACATAAAATTTATAAAAAGTTTCTAACTAGTTCTTGAATACGTTTTCGAATATTAGAGATTTATTTAAAGATTTTTTACAGTAATATTGTAAAATCACTATAAAATTATTTTATATTCACAATAGAAATTCTAACATAATAGTAAATTAATAACAATTTCTTAACTATAACTAAGTATCTAATTGGAAGATAATATAAAATGTATGCTCTAACAAATCGTAAGCAATTTTAAATATGAAAATAAAAGCCATGGCTTATAATTCATTTGATTTGATAATAAAAGTGCCATGGCAAAAGCTTACGTAAAAAGGAAAAGAATAGAGTACAACTTTTATGTACTCTGTTCTTTTTTTATTTTTAATTTTATTCTATTAATTAAGTTGAGTTATAATAGAGTTACAAAAGTAATACTTTAGAAACACTTATCAGGGGGGATGAAATTGGATAGAAATGAGTTCGATGAACTTGATATTTTAAATCAAATTGAGTATTTTAATAAAAAACT
>NZ_FRAE01000129.1 GCF_900142235.1 Tepidibacter formicigenes DSM 15518
CTTCATCTCTCTTTTTTCAATACTTATACATATATTTTAGCAAGTTTTCCACAGATTTTGAAATTTTATAATTTCCTACTTAATATAAAAAAATAAGGAATCCTTATTGAAATTTAAAGATTCCTTATTTTTTATAGGTCTATATTTCAAATTTATTAAGAAGGTTTTTTAGAGATACGTTAAATTCATTTAAACTTTGAGCAATAGCTGTAACTTCTTCTGTTGATGCAGTAAGTTGTTGTGATGCTGCTGCTACTTCCTGTGATGCTGCTGAATTTTCTTCAGCTACAGAACTTGAACTTTCTACTTTTTCTATTACAATATCTTTTTTATCTACAATTCCTTGCATTGAGTTATATACTTCTTGCATATATGGTTGTATTTTTTCTACAGTTTTCAATACTTCATTAAAAGAGGTCATTGTATTTTTAAGAGTATTTATTTGATTACTTATGTGTTCTTTTACATTATCAGAAGTATTTATAACATCCTGTGTGTCTTGCACAGTAGTTATTATTAAACTTGAAATTTTTTCTGTAGATTTTTTTGATTCTTCTGCTAGTTTTCGTACTTCTTCTGCTACTATCGCAAATCCTCTTCCATGTTCTCCTGCTCTTGCTGCTTCTATTGCAGCATTAAGTGCTAAAAGATTAGTTTGTTCGGATATTTGGAAAATAATTTCTGTAACAACTTTTATTTCATTTACAGAATTTGTTAAAGTTTTTACTTTTTCAATTACTATATAAAAAGCTTCTCTTATATCATTTATAGACTCCTCAAGTTTATCAATTTCTTTTTTTCCTATATTTACTCTACTTGTAGTTTCTTTTGTTTCATTTGATATATCATTTATCTTTTCATAAGCATATTCTAAACTATAAGTTACGTCTTTCATAGCACTTGCAATGTCAACTAAATCTTGTGCTTGATTTGTTGAACCTTGTGCAATTTGTTGCATAGTTGATGATACCTGCTCAGATGATGCTGATATTTCTTCTGATACATTTGCTAATATATTTGAACTTTCATTTACTGAGTTTATCTTTTGATTTATATCAATTATCATTTCTTTTAGAGAGTTTTTCAAACCATTTAGCTTATTAGCTATTTTCCCAAATTCATCATCTTTTTTCATAATATTTTTAGATATTTCTACTCTAAAGTTTCCTCTTGAAAGTTCTTCAATATGTTTTTCTAAAATATTAATCGGCTTTACTATTAAATTATAAGTAGTATATGATGTAATTATTGAACCTAAAATTATAACTATAATCATAGAACTTATATTGATAAAAACTTCATTAATATTTTCATTATTGATTGCATAATGTATCAATAAAAATCTTCCTATAATTAAAACAGTAAAAATGATTCCCAAAAACAAACTTAATTTTAATTGTAATCCCATTCCTTTTTTTCCAAACATAAATTTCATTCCTTTCATTTATATTAATCTTGTGTATACCCTACGTTATTTTACTATGTATTTCGTAAAATCGCAACAAAATTCGACATATTTTATAGGTGACATCAAACCAATGTCACCTATTTATCATCAATGGTTATTTCCATTTTTATTTCTTTATTTTCTCCAAAACTAAATGCTTTATCTGAATCTATATTAGCATTATCTATATCTATTTTTTTTATCTTTATTTCTGAGAGTAATTCTTCATTTTCTGCATCACTATCATTTTCAGGCTTCATATAAGTTATCCTATCTTCACTAGTTTTTTCTTTGATATTTTCTTCGTATTTTTTTTCTTTATATTGTTTTATATCAGTAAGATTATTCTCAATATCGTTTTTTTCATCTATATTATTTGAAGTTTTGTAAAAAATCAATATACCTATTAACGCTAAAATACTTATCATAATAATAACGAGCATTTTATACCCTCCTTAGCTTTTAAAATTAGCTCGTTGCAGAACTCTACAACTCGCATAAATACTACATTTAAATTTATAGAAATGGCTAAGTTTCCCCCATTTTGGGTATATATACA
>NZ_FRAE01000128.1 GCF_900142235.1 Tepidibacter formicigenes DSM 15518
CTATTAATAAAATTTTTGAGTATCTGAAAATTGCATAGAAATGACTTTGGCTATTTAACTGTAAAATTTTTCAAGTAAAATTGCACTTTTATAGACTTATCTAATTTTTTTCTACATTTTCCCTTTAAATCTTATTATTCTTTCACCTTTACTTTATAATATAAATATATCTAAAAACATAAACCCTCCTAGCATAATCCATATCACTTAATATTAACAGAAAAGCCTATATTTAGCTTCTTAAAAGAATTAAAATATAGGCTAATTTTGAATATTCTATTAAATTCATTGTTTAACTTAATTATAATTAGCTTTAATCTATAATTTCTTCCTGTAAGCTATCTTTTTTATTAAGTAGCTTTTTAAAATCTAACTCTGCTATTAACATTCCAGTTAATATTAATATAGCGCCTAAAGTTCCTTTTACACTTAAATTTTCTCCATAAATAATATAAGCAAACATCGCTGCAAACACAGGTTCTCCTGAATAGATTAATGCCGTATGCGTTGAACTAGTAAATTTTTGTGCAATACTTTGAATAATATAAGCACCTGACGTACAAACAACACTTAATATAATTATATTAATCCATACCTGATAATCATTAGGTATTATAGGTTTTTCTATGGCAAATGAAGTAATCAAACTTAAAACTGCCACAACTCCTAATTGTACAACCGCTAATGATACCGACTCTGAATCTACTGTGTATTTTCCTACAAATATAATATATAAGGCAAATATAACTGCACAAATGAGAGTATATATATCTCCAATATTTATTCCTGTTATGTTTTCATTCAAGGTCAACATTCCTAATCCAATAAAAGCTAATACTACACTTAATATAGATTGTTTATGAGGAAGTTTTTTTATAAGCAATGAAGCAAATACTGGAACTAGTATAACATTAAACCCAGTAATAAAGGCTGATTTAGAAATCGAAGTATAATTAAGTCCTACAGTTTGAAATGCATAGTGAGCATATAAACAAATTCCAAGAATTACTCCATATTTAAGCGTCTTTTTATCTATTTTAGTCATTTTCTTTATAAAAATAACAGAAGATATAATGAATGCTAGAAAAAATCTAATAGTCAAAAAATTATATGTAGGTAATTTAGCTAATGAATTTTTCGTTAATATAAACGATGATCCCCAACCTATTGTCACAAGTAGTAAAGCCATATCAGCTTTTAATTGTCTAGACATATAACCAACCCTCCTAATATAAATTTATATATCTTATGTATATATTTAAACTTTTAACTCAACTATTCCTTTAAAAAATTTTTTCCTCATAATACATTCATGTATTTTAATTTATTAGAAGTATTAAGTTTATGATTATTTTTTTATTAGTATGCATACTTTATAATAATAGAATTTTTAATATCGTTGTTTACTTAATTTTCTGAAAAATTTTATTTATAATCCATTTTTTTGGTATAATATATATATAATCTTATTATATAGAAGGGGTTGTTATTATATGGGAAAAGTAATCGATTTTAAAGTAGCCAAAAAAAAGATAGAAAGCAAAAAGAAAAAATGTAAATTTAAAACATTTAAAAATAACAAAATTCATAATTATAAAGCCTTAATAATTTTATTTATTGTTATTTTGAGCATAACTAGTCTATTTTTTTTATTCGTTCCTATGAATACCCCAAAAAAGAACCACTATATAGAGAGCAAATATAGCATGGATATCTTTAAAATCCGTGCTTTTAATTTATTTTTTAGTTAAATAGAAAACATATTAATAACATTAAATCAGTTGTGTTTATATCTTGTTTAAGTTAAATATTTTAATCAAAAAATAATTATTAATCAACTTTATATGTATACTGTATTCAAACTCATTTTTTATATTTTTGTAAATTTTCCAAAACATACTATTATTCTATATATTTAAAATCATATCTGCTAATAGCATCAAAAACATATTAAATGGTTATAATTTAACTTCTTGTGCTATTTTAGATTTTTAGCATGAGGAATATTATGGTAATATAATAAGTCAAAAAAACTCATACTAGTATTAAAATTAGA
>NZ_FRAE01000127.1 GCF_900142235.1 Tepidibacter formicigenes DSM 15518
AATTCTAACGAATTCCGTTGCTTAAAACTCATAACGGAATTTATATTTATCCACAATTTAAATAGGAATATAATTTCCTATTCGTTATAAAAAATAAGCTAA
The DNA here is from genome assembly GCF_900142235.1 of Tepidibacter formicigenes DSM 15518. Lineage (GTDB taxonomy): Bacteria > Bacillota > Clostridia > Peptostreptococcales > Peptostreptococcaceae > Tepidibacter > Tepidibacter formicigenes. The sequence goes on from NZ_FRAE01000127.1 coordinate 103, forward strand.
TAGTCATATGACTACTAGCTTATTTTGTTATTTTTGATTTTCATTGTCTACCCATTCTTTAGCTTCTATGACATTTTCTTCACTTGGAATTGGAACTTTAGATTTTGTTACTGATTTTTCAATTCCTGCCCAAGCTGCTGTTTTTTGACTTTCAATTGTATTCAAAGGATTATTTTTAATTGTTTTATTTTTCATATAATCACCCCTTTTTATTATTATTTACTCAAAGGTTAGATTATATATATATATAAATACTCCTTAATTTAATATATTTTACATTTATACCTCTACTATAGATATATTTACTTCTAATTCCATATTGTTTTTTGTTTTAAATGGAAGGCTAATTGTTTGATGAGGATTTGAAATACTTACTTTTCCTTCAATTATCATAGGAGGAGTTATATCTATAGTTTTATTAAGCTCAGATAATTTAGTTCCTGCATTTCCCATTATCATATTACTCAATTCTCCTATAGCACTTTTTCCCATTTCAATATCTGATATCTCCATTCCACCCATCATTTGACTTGCAATATACTTTACAGCATCTTCAGTTAAGGATAATACAAATTGTCCTTTTAGTTCTCCTGTTATTCCAATATTTACGCTTATATCATTCATACTATAAGGATTATTCTTTATATATGGAGCTCCTTTTTTTATATCTTCTTGACATACCATATCTATTACAGATTTTGTTGATTCTAATATAGAGTTTAGATATTCTTTTTTCATTATATGCACATCCTCTACTTTACATATTTTTACAAAACAAAATATATTTTTACAAAATATTCTTATTTCTATTTTATCATAATATTTATCATTTGATTCACTTAATTTAAAGGTAATAATTAAATTTATATAGAATAAATTCTACATAAAAATAAACATATAAATAATACTCATAGTTTTCTTTTAGCTATATTCATGATAAAATATCTTATGTACGCTTTTTATCTTAAAAATAATAATATCATTTATTATAAATAATATATAGTGTAAAAGTTAATAATAATTAAAAAAATTTTTTTATAAAATAACTTGAGCTATGCAAAAATAATAACTGTTATTATATAAATTAATAATAAAATTTATATTTTTATACATATATATCTAAAAATTTGTATAACTCAAGAAAAAATATAATTGTTAGGAGGATTTTATTATGAAAAAAGAATTTAGACAAGAAATAAAAAAGAAAGTAGACATTAAAAACATGAGCGAGACGGAAAAAAACATATCAACACTCTTTGGAAAAATGATATTGAAAAAATCAATTATTCCTATTATTCTAATATTTACTACTTTATTTGGAAGTAAATTCTTTACTAATAATATTTGGATAAGATTAAGTCTTACCTTAGCTGTTTCAGGAGCAGGATTTTATTATCTTAAACAATATAGAGATAAACTTCAACAACTAAAATACTACGAAGGAAAAGTTATATATTTCCAAAAAAAAGAAAATTATCATGAACTTTTACTTAAGAACGGAAAATTACCAATTAAATTAACTGTTAAAAAAGGTATCGATGAAAAGAAAATAAGAAAAAATCAATTCTTAAAATTATATTATAATGACCCTGAAAAAGTTGCTATTATAGTTGAATAATAAAAAAGGAGTAAAAATTTTTACTCCTTTTTTATTATATTTTAGTTACATTTGAAGCTTGAAATCCTTTTGGTCCTTTAACTATATTTAATGAAACATTTTGTCCTTCTTCTAAATCTTTTTTAGATCCTTTTTCTTTTACAGCAGATATATGAACAAATACATCTTCTCCTTCATCTAAAGTTATAAAACCATATCCTTTTTCTGGATTAAACCATTTTACTACACCAGTTTTCATTTTAATTCCTCCATTTTAATAAAAATTACTCAGAAATATTGATAGTTTCTCTAATATATTCCTTATCCTTTTTCCTTTTATTTTCTCTATACTATAAGGAGTTAATCTAAACATCTGAGCACCTTCTCAATAATTTAATTTTTTATTTGAAATTATAATTATTTTTTGTATTTTTAAAAATTATATACTATATTTTTATTTGATTTAATAGATTTTTGATGAAGTTTGTATGTAATTAACCTTATTAAAATAATATGATAACCTTTTTGCATTTCCAAAACATTGCATATTCTTGCATAGAACAAAATATCACTTCGTGATACTCTCAGATGAGTAGCAGAGCTACTCATCTGTATTTTTTGAAACTAATTCACCATTACATTTTGGACAT
>NZ_FRAE01000126.1 GCF_900142235.1 Tepidibacter formicigenes DSM 15518
GGGAAACTTAGCCATTTCTATAAATTTAAATGTAGTATTTATGCGAGTTGTAGAGTTCTGCAACGAGCTAATTCATAATATTTTAAAGGGGGGATAAATATGAAAAAATTTTTAATTATGCTATTAATAATAATATCATTTTCTAATATAGGACTAGCTAATCAGATAGATGATAATATAGTAAAGGCTGAAGTATTAGAGATAAAAAAACTTAATTATGATGGAGTAAACAAACAAATTATTAAGGTGAAAATTTTAGAAGGTACTTATGTAAATAGAAAAATTGATATTGAATATATGCCTATAGAATATTCTCAGTATAATTTTGATCTTTATAAAGGGAGTAAGGTAAGAATAAAAATTGAGTCAAATAATGATCAAATTAAAGGGAATATTATTAATGTGTCCCGTGAAGACAATTTAAAATTACTTGTAATTATTTTTTTAATATGTGTAATTTTATTTGGAAAAATGAGAGGGATTCTTTCAGTAACTTCATTAGCTATTTCTGGAATAGTAATAATAAAATTAATGATACCATTGATATTAAAAGGGTATAATCCTCTTTTAATAGCAGTAATATGCAGTATATTTATTATTTTAATAAGTTTTATTTTGGTTGCTGGGTTTACATATAAAAGTTTTGCGGCTATATTAGGAACTATTTGTGGAACTATTACTGCTGGATTATTAGCTCAAGTTTTTACAAATTTATGTTCTATTACAGGACTTGCAAATGAAGAAGTACAGTTTTTAATTACTTCTATGGAAATTACAGTAGATTTTAGAGGATTATTTATGAGTGGAGTAATTATAGGAACTATAGGAGCTGTTATGGACGTAGCTATGACAGTTACTTCTGTTATTTTTGAACTTAAAAGTCAATCTAGAAATTTAGGATTTATAGAATTAGTAGGAGCAGGTTTAAATGTAGGGAAAGATGTTATGGCAACTATGGTAAATACTCTTGTATTGGCTTATGCTGGTGCATCTATGCCACTTCTTATTATTTTAAATAAATTTAATATACCTATTAATCAAATAATAAGTATGGAAATCTTATCAACTGAAATAATTCGTTCTTTATGTGGTAGTGTTGGTTTAATTATGACAATTCCATTAACTTCTTTTATTGCTAGTTTTATGGTAAATAATAAAAGATAGAAACAAAGGAATTTTTCTTAATGTCTATAAAAGAAAAATTCCTTTGTTATAGTTACTTATAATTTTTTTTATCTTTTATTAATATACTTGAAACTAGTGCTGTTAAAGGTATAGCTACAATTAATCCTATACTTCCAGATAATGAACGAACAATTTCAGTAGCAATTATATCTAAGTTTAATATTTTTACTATAGATGGTTCATAGTACATAAATAGTAAAAGTAAAGGAATAGAACTTCCGGTATAAGCAAGTATAAGAGTATTAGTCATTGTTCCCATTATATCTTTCCCAACATTCATACCTGATGAAAACAGTTCTTTTTTTGATAAAGAAGGATTTGCTTTGTGTATTTCTTCTATAGAAGAAGCTATTGACATACCAATATCCATTACTGCACCTAAAGCTCCATAATAATTCCTGTAAATAGAAGTGTCTTAAAATCAAGGTTTATAGAATCGCTCATCGTAGATAACATTACTGCTTCGTCACTATTAAGACCTGTTAATTTTACTTTACTACCTATGAGGTATGATAATAATCCGGCTGTCATAACTCCACCGGTAGTTCCAATGATTGCAGATATACTCTTACTATTTATTCCAGAAATAATGAAAAGTGTAATTGTAGCTATACATATTGATACACAAATTGTAACAATCGCAGGATTAAATCCTTTTAGAATTAAAGGAAGAAGTTCTAAAATAACAGCCTTTTCAGTGTATGTAATAGGTTCTTCATCTGCGTATACATTAAATAAAGGTGTGAACAAAACTGTGATAATTATTAAAATAGATTTTTTCATTAGATTCCTCCGTTTATTTGTTAATTTATTTTTTTGCTAATCGTTACTTCTTTCACTTCCTATGCGAATTATTTCTTTCATTTTAGACATTATATAATCATATCCTCCTTTGCTGTGAGGAATAGTGCAGTTAGTACAGTCCTTTATATCATTTTTATATATGAAATTCCCACCGCATTTATCTTTTAGCATATAAAGTGGACAAAAGCAGAACAAACAATTAAAACTTTCTTTATTATTTATCTTATGGCATGGAAAATATTCGCATTTAGTATTTTGAACAAATTTGTAATTTTCACTCATGGAAATTCCCCCCCTTAAATTTTATATCTTAATAGCTCGTTGCAGAACTCTACAACTCGCATAAATACTACATTTAAATTTATAGAAATGGCTAAGTTTCCCCCATTTTGGGTATATATACATT
>NZ_FRAE01000124.1 GCF_900142235.1 Tepidibacter formicigenes DSM 15518
AGATTTTTTTCTTAATATTTCTTTCCCATGTTCATCTAAGCCAAGTGAAAATGTCAGTTTTATTAAGCTTTCCTTAGGTATTTTTACTACTGCCATGGTATCCCTCCTTTTTAATTTGTTACTTTAAGGATATGGGATTTGAAGGAATGATTAAATTTAAATTAATTTAGAAATTTAGTTAATTAAAGAAGTTTATAAAAAAATAGCACCTGAGTTTTGGTGCTATTTTTACTAAATTAATCTATCTTTTAGTTTTACCCAAATTACTGCTCCACGAGGATGGTTATAGTCTATAGGATCTTTTAATGTTTTTGCATCAGATAAAATCCATGCGTATTTGCCTTCATATTTAGATTTATTTTGTAATATTTTCTCCTTTGGAATACAATGTTTATTTGTTGATATTAAATCTTTAAAATACAATGGTCCTATTACATCTACAACTTTACAAGTTCCTAATATTTTCTTACTACCTTTTTTTATTAAAGCTATTTCTCCTCTTATTTTAGTCTTATGACTTCTGATTTCCCAAGTCTTTTCATGAGAAAGTATTTTTTCTATATAAGGAGATTTTATTATAAGTCCATTTATATTATTTTTTTCTATATGCTCTTTAAAGTTCATAAAAATACCTCTTATTGTTTAGAATACTTTTAATCGTTTGAATCAGCCATGGCTTTTATCATATTTTGAGCTATTCTTTCAATTACTGTTACTGTAACACAGTTTCCTGCTTGTTTATATTTAGGGCCATCAGGATAAATTCTTTTTTTACCATTTTTACCTGTTATATATTCTGGAAATGTATGATTACAATCATGAGTTTCAACATTAAATCCTTGAAATAAAAGGCATTCTTCAGGTGTTAATTTTCTAATATCATGATTGTCTTTAATTAAAGGAACATTATGTCCTCCTGTTCCCATATTTGCAGTTAATGTAGGACATACATTACTTTTATTTTCTCTAATATACATACCTCTTCTTATTTGATATAACGTATCTTGTCTAGTCATTTCTTTTTTTAGATCTTCATAATATTTCGTTTTATGATAATAATATTTTTCAGGTTTCTTTTCATCTAAATCTATAAGATCTTGTATTGTTTTAGTTAATTTAATAGGTCCTGGAAATTCAAATTTATCCATTATAGATTTATCTAAAAATCCAACTATAAAAATTCTTTCTCTGTTTTGAGGGATATTGCCATGGGTCATTGAATTAAGTATAGCTGAATCTACTTCATATCCTAACTTTCTTAACTCTTTTTCAATTATTTCATAAGTTCTTCCTTTATCATGAGATTTTAAATTTTTTACATTCTCAAGTAAAAAAGCTTTTGGTTTTTTTTCTTTTAAAACTCTTACTATTTCAAAAAATAGGTTTCCTCTATCATCTTCAAATCCTTTTCTTTCTCCTGCTATTGAAAAAGCTTGACAAGGAAAACCACCAGTTAATATATCAAAGTCTGGAATAGTTTTTTCATCTATATTTCTTATATCATCTTCTACTAAATAGGGTGCTCCATTAAAATTATGTCTATATGTTTCACAAGCATATTTATCAACTTCATTAGCCCATACAATTTCACATCCATTATTTTTAAATCCTAAGCATATTCCTCCAATTCCTGCAAACATGCTAGCAACTCTATATTTTTTACTCAAGATTCTTCCTCCTTAATGACATATTCAGAACTAAATTCTATCATAAAATATTTAATTCCGCAGCTGTCAAGATTTGTAAATACCCTTTTTATCTAAAATATAAATATTTTACCAAAACATATTTTATATATATAATTAAATTAGCATTTATTACCACATATATATTTTTTAGAGGAGGCTTTTAAAATGATAGTTAACAATATGCTGTTAAAACTTCCTGAAGGAGATTTTTATTCAGAAGTCTTAACATTTGGAAATGAAGATTTAACAAGTTTAGCAAGTATTTATAAAAATTGGAGAAATCTTTGTGATGAATTAGAAAATATAGGTGCAAGAAAAGTTAATCTTCCTGAAGGATTATCTGAATCAGCTTTTTGTTTAGCTAAAGGTATGGTTAGATTGACTAAATCAATTTCTGGTGCAAATACATCTTTTGATGCTTATGATCCTAATGAAGAAAGAGGAAATAATAGGATACAAATAAAAGCTTGTAGTATTTTACCTGACTTGACTTCTTTTGGTCCTAAATCTGAATGGGATAGAATTTTCTTTGTAGATTTTTATAGAGAAGGCAATTGGGATGGAACTTTTGATGTTTATGAAATAAACACTAATGATGTATATAATCATAAAGTAAATGCAACTCAAACATTAAGAGAGCAACAATTATAAGGAAGAAGACCTAGATTTAGTATTTATAAAGACTTAATCTTAAATGGTAAATACATATCAAAAGAAACTTTTAAGTTAAATTTAGAAGTTGAAGATTCTACTGTTGGAGCAAGTATATGGGGTATTACCACATAGCCATCAAGCTAAGGATTTTCAATGAGTGATGTTTGATATGATTTATAATAAATCAATTTCATACCTGTAAATATATATCAATATTTA
>NZ_FRAE01000131.1 GCF_900142235.1 Tepidibacter formicigenes DSM 15518
AGATTTTTTTCTTAATATTTCTTTCCCATGTTCATCTAAGCCAAGAGAAAATGTTAGCTTTATTAAGCTTTCCTTAGGTATTTTTACTACTGCCATGGTATCCCTCCTTTTTTATTTGTTAGTTTAAATATAAGTGATTTGAAGGAATGGTTATAGATAAAGAAATTTAGAAAATTAGTTTGGAAAATAAGTTATAGCAATGGATAAAAAGATAGAAATGAAAACAAAGGAGTTATGTTCTTGCTGTTAATAGTCTCATGCATTTTACGTGTACATCTAGAAGAATTATATGAAATATGATATAAGTATAAATAGGTAGATTTTCAATAAATTAGGAGAAAAAAATGAAACTTAAGATATTGACAGTTATTATATCAACTTTTTTATTATTACAACTAACTCCAATTTTTGCGTTGTCAGAAAGTAATTTTATAGATGTAAAATCAAACGATTGGTTCTACAACGATGTAATGGAGGCTAGACAAGAAGGAATAATAACAGGAGTGGGAGATAATAAATATGCTCCAAATAAGGAGATAACATATGGAGAATATTTAACAGTGCTTACTAGAGTAATAGGTGGAAAAGTTGAAAATGAAGTAAGATGTAGGATACATCAATAGTGCATACAATGAATATTTAACAGAAGGTGTGGGAAGAGACATAAATGGTAATGTTTTCTTGAATTCATCTGTATATCTCTTTTGACCTCTAGCCATTATTAACACTTCCTTGCTAATATCGTTACTTAAATCCGTCTCTTGTTTCTCTTTAGTTAAATCTTTATCTATAGTTGAAACTGATTTTTCAACTTGAGGTATACGTATTTCTTTATTACTCATACATCCAACCGCTAAAAATACACTAAATAATACTACTATTAATAATACAAACTTTTTCATATAATAATCACCTTTCTTAGCACTTAAAAGATTTTAAGTTATTATTTTAAAGGTTTGATTGTTTTTATGATATTAGGTATATCTAAACTCATATTTAAAAATAATTTAAATTCAGGATGATTTTCAGAAAGAGATAAATCTTTTGGACCACCTATGTAATACTTATGCTTATCTACTTGAAACAAATTTATATCTCCAACTGTATCAAACATATTTGAGTCAAAAAAACTTGTTGCAGTATCTATTATAGTAAAAAATTCTCCATCTCCATATTCAGATTCAAATGATTTAGAAGGCTTAAAATATACAATCATGTATGTATCATATTCAACAATTTCATACCTATCTTTCCAATTCATAGGGAAAGTGATTGAAAATCCTAGTTTGTGACTCTTAAATTCTAATTGTTTATATATTTTTTCTAGTTGTACAATTTTTTTTATATTTTCTTTATCAATATTAGTTAGCATAGATGAAACATTATTATTGATTGGTTGATACCAGTCTAGTTGCAAAAAATAATCCCTATATTTTTTATTTGAGAATATATAATTATATTTTGCATAGACTGAATTTCTTAAAATTGATAATTCATTTTTATTTAAATTTTCAAGAGTACTTATGTCAAATAATTTCTCAAGATTAAATTCATAATTATTTAATATAACTATTTTATTAGATCTTATTTTTTTATTTCGAGAAATACTAGATTCTTTATTTTTAATACTATTAGTATTTTTATTTTCAGAGTTATTACATCCATTGCAAAATACAGATGTTAAAATAAATATAATAACAAAGATAATTCCTAGGTTATCAAATATTTTTTTCATAATTTACCTCTTATAAATTATATTTTAGAATGATTTTTTAAGGATATTAAAAAAATTTTCAAAATTATATCATTCGATTTGGGATTTTTATGATTCATAGTAAAATCCTCTCTTTGTTGGATTTATAAAAATACCCCATGGCCTAATGAACTTAACGGAGTATTTATTATTTAGATAGAATCTTTCTTATTTGTGTTTCACAAATATCATATTTAAGAGAT
>NZ_FRAE01000122.1 GCF_900142235.1 Tepidibacter formicigenes DSM 15518
ACTGAATAAAAGTATCAACTATTTTGAGCAACGGAGTCCGTTAGGACTCGTTGGCGACATGAGCCATGCGATAGCATGAAGCGAATTTTTTTATGCTATATCTGCTAATCCTTTACTTTCTCTAAAGGCTTCACTTCTCTTTCGACACATATAGATACAAAATATTTTCCACTTGAAGTTTTTGAAACAGTAGCATTTATTATTCTACCTTCAACGTATCTATGAACTTTTGCTTTTATCCACTTTAATTTAGGTAACTTTATTTTGGCACAAAAAAATAATAGAAGCAAGTTGTGTTTACGCATTCATCTCCCACCTATAGAGGATGGGAGACTTCTGCTAATCGTGTTAAAACCAACTAGGGTCGAAAAAACCATGGCTCTATGGGGTTATACTCTTAGGTTGGCCATGGACTTGTTTACTTTGGAGTCTAAATGAAACGCTCTCAGACCTCATACATGGCTTTTAAAAGGAGTTTCGATTGAAAGTAATATGTTTTTACCTAAAGATATAAAAATAGTCTTAAAACCAAAATAAATGAGTTTTTATGAGGAATTATTTTGTATAAGTTTTTTATATAATGTTAATTTCTCAGAGAATATATGAATAGAAAGTCCTTGAATAAATATATAAATAATAACTATTTAACTAATTTTAACTATTTTTAATATTTTTCGGACAAGTTAATGCATTGAAAATACTAGCTTACAAAAGTTAATCGTGGACAAAAACTATGCTTATAGTGGACAAAAACTACGGATAAAGTGGACAAATTCTACGTCTATAGTGGACAAAAACTATGTTTATCGTGGCTTTTGTTTTGACTTTGACCACCAATGTAAATATAATAATATTGTCTTTACATATTTACTAAAGGAGTTACCACTATGAATGAAAATGGTATAGTAATAAAACATAATAAGTTAATTGAAGCCAAATATGATTTAAATTTAAATGAACAAAAAATTATTCTATATGCTGTAAGTAAATTAGATAGAAATAATAGTAACTTTAATATATTGGAACTTGAAGTAAAAGAGTTTACAAAGCTAATTGGAACAACGACAGATAGGTATTCAGAAATAAGAGAGTTGGTAAGAGAGCTTAGAAAAAAAGAAGTAATAATAAAACTGGATGATAATAACAAACAAAAAGAACTGATAACAGGATGGCTAAGTTCTATAGAATATAAGGGCGATGGAATAATAGAACTTGAATTTTCACAAAAACTAGTTCCTTATTTACTTCAATTAAAAAAGTTCTATACTAAATATGAGATTAAAAATATTTTATATTTAAAAAACAAATATTCTATAAGAATTTATGAACTTTTAAAACAATATCAAACTATTGGTAAAAGAGAGTTTAACCTTGAAGAATTAAAAGATAAACTAGGATGTTCAAACAAATTTAAAGAATTTAGAGATTTTAAGAGAAGGATATTAGATCCTGCAAAAAAAGAAATCAATGAACTTACAGATATAAATTTTGAATATGAAAAATTAACAAGGGGTCGTAAAGTTATAGGAATTAAATTTATAATAGATTATAAAATTGATAAAGAAAAACAAATTATAGATTCCTTATATAGCAAAGAAGAAATACAAGATATAAAAATAAAAAGTGGTCTTGAAAATGAGAAATTCAGTTCAAAACAGATACTAAATATTTATAAAATAGCTGTTAAAAAAACAAACTCAGGAGAGTTAGATCCATTTGAATATATAAAACTCAATTATCAAGAGATCATAAGAAAAAATACAGCTAGAAATAAATTTGCTTATCTAAAAAAAGCACTTGAAGAAGACTTTGCAGGAGCAGCAAATCAAATTAAATACAGTTTTGTATTTAATTAAATTAAAAAGTTAATAGTGGAGAAAAACTATCCTTATCTAATATTGATTTAAAATATTTCAGAATAAATAAAACTATTAAAAGTAGAGAATTTAGTACCTAAAATATAAGAAAATAATAGAAATCTTACAAAGTAAACAACTAATAAACAATAATAAACATAAATAAACTCAATGTTTACATTATCAAATATTTAAAATAAGTAAATTGCCATGGCAGGAGATAATGCACATCAAAAACTACATGAACTAATAGAGCCAATGGGCTATACATCAATAAAAGATATAAGAATATCAGACTTTCAAAAAATAATTGAAATACTAGAAAAAGAAAATATTAAAAATGCTAGTGCCATGGCACTTCAAATATATAAAGCCTAGAGAAATCTAGGCTTTAATCATGCCTTAATATATGTTCTTGATCTTCAAAAATAAAGCCATGGCTATTAATTTATAAATCTATAACTATAGACTTTTTATCTAAATATAAGGAAAAAAGTAATTAGAAGTAAAAAATAATTAAAAAATTGAATTATGGTTGATTTTTTCAAAACAAAAAGTATGTTATGTATTAGAAGAATATATAACATTTTTAAGAAAAAATTAAGGTTCTTTTTATTGTGCAACCGAACATGTGTTTGATAAACTATATACAGTTTCATTTTTTGTATTGGGAGGGATTAAATGTCACAAAAAACAGGATATGG
>NZ_FRAE01000117.1 GCF_900142235.1 Tepidibacter formicigenes DSM 15518
ATTCTAACGAATTCCGTTGCTTAAAACTCATAACGGAATTTATATTTATCCACAATTTAAATAGGAATATAATTTCCTATTCGTTATAAAAAACATTTTATCACATTTATTTTGTTATTTTCATATGAATATCATACTTTATTTTAAATTTTATATATACTTAAATCATATACTTATAATAGAATTATCTTTATATGTATATCATATAATTAATGCAGGGGGGATAGTTCTTGAAAAAGATTATATATATATTAACTTTAGGACTGTTTGTATTTTATATATGCCATGTATATTATACTATTACAAAAGATTGTACAATCAGCTATAACTTTAGCAATAAAAATAACTATAAAAGAGAAAATAAATATAAAATTTTGATTGATATAAATGAAAAAAAATTGTATCTAATAAATAAATCTAATGAGAAAGTTGAAAAAACTTATATTATAGCTAGTGGAAAACCATCTACTCCTTCTCCTATTGGAACATGGACTATTATTAGTAAAGGATCTTGGGGTAAAGGATTTGGGACTAGATGGATGGGATTTAATGTTCCATGGGGTAAATATGGTATTCATGGAACAGATAAACCCTACTCTATCGGCGGAAATCTATCTCATGGATGTATAAGAATGTTTAATAAAGATGTTGAGGATTTATACCCATTAATAGAATATGGAACTACCGTTATAATATCCGGTGGTCCTTACGGCCCTTTTGGAAATGGTTTTAGATTGATAAAGCCAGGAGACAGAGGTTCTGATGTTTATGAAATACAAAGAATTATGAAGCAAAAAGGATACTACCCTGGATATATTGATGGAATATATGGGGATGGAATGAAATATTATGTTGTTAAATTTAGAAAAGATAATAACATTACAATTACCCATAATATTGATAGTGAGTTTTACAAAGCATTAGGTATTGAGCTTTTTGAATAATAATACGAAAGGTGAGTTTATGTTAAAAAATAATTTTATAGTAGTTAAATTTAATAAAAAATATTTTTTTATATTTTTAATACTTATTTTTTTGTCTACTATATTTGTGTTTAGAGATTACATTGACGCATTTAAGCCTAAGGTTTTTTTATACAGTACTGTAGTTATAGATCCTGGACATGGTGGTATTGATCCTGGAACTTCATATAATAAACTTTTAGAAAAAGATATCAACTTAGATGTTAGCTTAAGAATCAAAAAAGTTTTAGAAAACAAAATCACTAATGTAATAATGACAAGAGAAGGAGATGTTTCTTTAGAAAATAAGAGTACACTTAATTCATCAAGATATAAAAAAGATTTACATGCTAGAAAAAATATAATAGATAAAAATAAAGCTGATCTTTTTATAAGTATACATACAAATTCAAATCCTGATTATATTGCTGATAGGGGTGTAATGATATTTTATTATAAAAACTCATCTAAGAGTAAATATTTAGCAAAAAAATTAGCTAAATCTATAGATGAAAATGTTTATAAAAAGTTTTTAAAATCTAATATCAAAACTAGAGTACTACCTCAAAATTTTTATGTATTAAGAGAAACTACATCACCAGGAGTTTTAATCGAAATAGGTTTTATAACTAATTCTTATGATAGAAAACTTCTTAAAAGCAAAGAATATAAAAAACAAATTGCCATGGCTATTAGAAATGGTATACTAGACTATATTAATGAATTAGATGATTCAAAAATACAAATAGTTGATTCATACTGATTTTACACATTCTTCCTAATATATAATTTTAAACATAGGTAAAAATAATAAATAAGTATGAACATTAGGGAGGAAATTAATATGCAAAAAAGAAATAAAGTTGATGAAAAAAACACAAAAAAACCAAGTATTTTAAACTCCAACGAAATGAATATTGAAACTGCAGCAGAATTAGGTCTTGATATTAAGGATTCTAATTTAACCGGAAAAATAAGTAAAGAAGCTTATAATAGAACTATTAAATCAAAAAGAAAAGGAAAAAAGTAAATTTTATTTAAAACCAAAAACCATGACTTATTAAGCCATGGTTTTTGGTTTTATCTTATTTTATTCATATCCATTTTGAAGAAAATCTTTTATTTTTTCTAAATCCATTCCCTCAAATCCTAAATCATTAAAAGTTCTTCCATTTTCCCAATATTCTTCATCTTTTAGAGCAGAAGCTAATGTTATTACAGAGTCCATAACTGGTGTTTTAATTCCTAATTTATGAGCAATACTTGCTAAAGCTACTAATGAATATGGTGTATCTTCAGTTAAGTATCTATCATTCAAGTCCTTAGGGCCTTTAAGAGGATTAAATACCTCACTATCTCTATAGCATTCATATAAAGTTTCTCTCTTTGGTGCATAACCCATCAAGTACAATCTGTCTTTAATATCTATTGCTTTATATCCAAATAATTTACATATCTCTTGTCTTTCTAAATCTATCTTTTGATTAACACGTGCTACAGAAGGAGTTATTCCTTCTCTATAGTGATAATGTTCTCCTTTAGAATATTCTATCTTACCAGCATTTAATACAACTGGAGCTGGATGTGATACTGGATTTCCATTGTTTAACGAAGTTTCTAAAACATCTTTAATAAGTTCAACTGCAGGATACATTTTTTTTACTATTTTATACATTTCTTCATTATACTTCGCAGGGAAAGCTGCAAAATATAATTTCTTACATTCTAGTAATATTTTCACTCCAGTTGGGCTAGTTTTTCTACATGCATAAGGAAGTGTATGCATTTCAGCAATTTTTACTCCATCAAATTTACCTTTTTCATAAAATATTTTAGCCATAACTAGAGCTCCACCTGTACTTCCAGGAGTTAAAATTATTTTATGTTCTTTTCTTAAATATGGAAGCATTTTATTTGCTATATATTCTTGTCCATAAGCAGGAATTGTTGACATTATTATATCAGATTCAGCCATGGCATCTTTCATATTAGTTGTGACTTTGTAAATTTTTACTTTTTCTTTTCCTTTTACTCCTGTTAATTCAATAGTGTTGGTCTTCATTAACTCTTCTACTGTTTTTTTTCTTGCTTCATCATGATATAAAGTAACTTGATAACCTCCTAATGTTAAATCTGCCGCTGCTGCAAATCCTCCATTTCCTGCTCCAATAATAGTAACCTTTTTTTCCATTTATGACCTCCTTACTATAAAAGTGCAATTTTACTTGAAAAATTTTACAGTTAAATAGCCAAAGTCATTTCTATGCAATTTTCAGATACTCAAAAATTTTATTAATA
>NZ_FRAE01000141.1 GCF_900142235.1 Tepidibacter formicigenes DSM 15518
CACTTTACAAGTAATTGATTAAATTTAATCCAAAAAATAATATAACTGAGCCTTAAATTGTTAATAATCTTTAGTGATTAAACCAAAATAACAAATAAGGAGCTCAGTTATATTATGATTATTGACGATAAATCAACTTTAAAAACACTAAAAAAGTATTTATTTTTGTATAGAGATATTTTCTATAAGCGTAGCTTTGAATTATTTGTACTTACAATCTTAGCCATTATTACTATGCAAAAAGTTCAGTCTATAAAGTATATATACGAAAAATTCATATCTAAATACTGGAGCAAATCGCTTAATAGTTTTTACTATTTCTTGAATAATAAAAATTATTGCATAGACGATATAATGCGAGTTACAGCTAGAATAGGTGTATCGTTAATTCCTTTGATTACTAAAGAAAATACTTCTATATATTTATCAATTGATGATACACTTCAACCTAAATTTGGAGATAAATTTGAGCATAGATATAAACTATTTGACCATGCAAAACATAATGGCAATTCATTTATGAATGGTCATTGTATTGTATCTATGACAATGAGTATCCCTATGCAAATAGATAATGGATTTAAATATATAACAATACCTATAGGATACAAAGTCTACGATAAATCATGCACTAAATTAGAGTTAGCTAAAAATCTTATATCCATTGTAATGCCTGAATTAAAGGGGTTACAGGTTGTTGTTTTATGTGATAGTTGGTACACTAAGAAACCATTTCTACAAATTATAAAAGATTACGATAACTTAGAAATTATTGGAGCTTTACGTAGTGATACAGTTTTGTATGACTTAAAACCAGCTCCTACGGGGAAGCGTGGGAGACCAAGAATAAAAGGAGATAGATTAAATTACAGGGAATTCGATTATACAAAAGAAAGTGAATTCTACATTGCTACAGTTGAATGTATTACAAATTTATCTGCCAAACCTGTTATTATAACAGTTACAACAAAAGATATAAATACATTTTCATCTGTAAGATTATATCTAAGTACTATAAAAGTGGAGAATGTAAAGACTAAGTATAATAAAAATACTAAAGATGAAGATTCAAATATATACGGTGTATATAAAATGAGATGGAATATTGAAGTTATGTTCTATCAGCAAAAATTATTTTGGTCATTAGGAACATATATGGTTAGAAGTAAAATATCTATAGAAAAATATATAAATCTTATAGGGGTAGCATATTCAGCTATGATTTTACTACCTTTTATTAGTGCTACTTTTAAAGCGTATAGATTTTGTAGTCCACAAGAAGCTAAGCATATAATCGGCGAAGCCATTAGGGAAGAATTATTTTTTAGCAAGTTGTTGAAAATACACCAAATCAAGAAAAATCTATCTCGCATACCATATCTACGTCAATACGCTAACGTAGAGGATTTAGCAAGTTAGATTTTCTTGTAAAGTGGTG
>NZ_FRAE01000118.1 GCF_900142235.1 Tepidibacter formicigenes DSM 15518
CTCTTCATCTCTCTTTTTTCAATACTTATACATATATTTTAGCAAGTTTTCCACAGATTTTGAAATTTTATAATTTCCTACTTAATATTAAAAAAAGAGAGGCTTTTTACTAGAAAAAAGTATCTCTTTTTTTATTTAACATTTTTATCATGTAATTTGTATTTATTATTTTTTTACAGCAGCAAAAAATTTATCAATCATATATCTAACAAATTCATTTTTATTTCTATTTGTCTTTTTAGCATATTTTTTTAATAGCTCGTGCTGACTTTTCTTAATATAAAAACTTACTCTTACCATTTCATCTTTTTCTTGTTTTTCTAAAAATATTATATCTTTAGAAGTGTTAATGGATGTATTATTGTATTCAAAATTGGTTTCAAATTTATCGTATTCTTTTGTGTCTTTTTTTATTTCGTTATTTAATTCTTTTCCAGCATTAAGAATATCATCAATATTGTTATTAAATTTGTCCTTATTTTTGAATCTATTACTCATATTATTACATCCTTTCTATTAACTCATCTGTAAGATTTTTATATGCTTTATACCCTGTACTATTTGTGTCAAAAATATTTATAGGTTTATTCTCTAATTCACTTTCAGAAAGTTTTATATTAACAGGAATAACTGTATCAAAAATAATATCTTTAATAAATTTAGTTTCTTTGCAATGATTTAAGAATTCCTCTGCTAATTTTGTACGTTTATCAAATCTATTTATTAAAAATCCTTTAATATTATTTTCAAGACCTAAACGCTTTGCTATTTGAAGCCATAATGTAATGAATAATTGGCTTCCTGAAAGACTATTAAAACCAACTTCATTTACTAGAAAAATTCCATCACTAGCTATGAAAGCATTTTGATTAATAACAGAAATAGATGGATTGGTATCTATTAATATGTAATCATACTCTTTAAATTTATTCTTGTTGTTTTTTATGTAATTTCTTAATAAAAATTCTCTACCTGTGAGATTTATTATTCTCATTTCAGTTCCTGTAAGATATATATTTGATGGAATAATATCTAAGTTAGGTATTTCTTCAACAGGTTTTTTTATTACTACGTCATCAAAGTTTATATCTTCATTTTCAAAAATTTCTTTAACTGTTGCTATTTTTTGAGCATCTATTCCAAAATTATTTGTAAGATTTCCTTGTGGATCTACATCAATACATAAAACTTTTTTATTATATTCTTTAGCTAAAATAGAAGAAACTGAAAAAACAGACATTGTTTTTCCTACTCCACCCTTTAAAGTTGCAAATGATAATATTTTCAACGTATCCACCCCATTTAAAATTTTTAAAACTGTAACTTTTTTATAAATATTGTTACTATTAGTTATATCATATTTATATTCAAAAATAAATAAATAATGGTTTCAATTTTGGTTTCAAAAATATTTCACCATACTCAGCCTATAATTGAACTAACATTAAATCATCTCTTTTTTTAGATACTTCAATCAATGAATCTGTAAATCCTGATTTAGAAAATAGTATATAATGCTCTTTTCTATTATCTTTGTTCCAGTCTATTAATTTTCCTTTTTCAACTAACTTATAGAATATATTTGTATCTACTTTAGTATTTAAATACTTACATTCTCCTATTAGAATATCTTTAGTATCTTCATTTATTCCTACAATGTCAATTTCATTTGAATTGTCCCACCATTTACCTAGTTTTAAAACTTTAAAATTAAGTTTGTTTTGTTTATTTAAATTCCAAACTTCTTCTTTGCATACCTCTTCAAAAACAAAGCTTACATGATTATCAATAAAATTGTCTTTTATTTTTTTAATAACATAATCACTATCTTCAATCTCTATATAACTTCTATATGGATAAATAAATTTAAACCAAAATTCAATGAAATTATCTTTTATATAATAAAGACCTTTTTTGCTTTTTTCAGGGTTTTTTTCTGTTATTGGAACAATTCTTTCTATTAAATCAAGATCCATTAATATTTTTAAATACCTAGTTAAACTAGTTTGATTAGTTCCAAGTACACTTGCTATTTTACCTAGTTTATGATTACCTGCGGCTATAGTTTTTATTATAGAAAAATATGTTCCAATATCTCCAACTTCTTGCTCCAGTAAAAATATAGGTTCTTCGTATAAAAAGCTTTGCTTGTTTATTATATTTTTTTCAATAGAGTCAAATATATTTTCTTCTTCTTTGAAAAGCTCTATATACTTAGGAACTCCACCAGTTACAGAAAAGTATTCTATTAGCTCTTTTTTGGATTTTTCTTTAAAAAATTCACCATAGTGATTAAAGCTAATTTGCTTCATTTTTATTTGTCCTGTTCTTCTTCCATAAAGAGGAGAAGAATAAGATAATGTTTGACTTTCCATCATGTTTATTAAGGATCCGCATAAAATAACCATTATATTTTCATCTTTTAAGATATTATCCCATATTCTTTGAAATACGGAAGGAAATGATTTATTTATTTTTCCAAGATACTGAAATTCATCTATTACTATTATTTTTTTAGTATCTTTTTTATAGTCTTTTATAACTTCAAATATATCTTCCCAAGTAAAATCAAAACCTTTTTTAAGTAGTGAGTTTCCTGTAAAACCTGCTGCTAATTCTTTAAAATTGTTTATGTTTTGAGTTTCCATTTCTTCAGATGCTAAAAAATATATACTAGGCTTATCTTTTATAAATTGTCTAATTAAAGCTGTTTTTCCTATTCTTCTTCTTCCGTATATAACAATAAAAGAAGATCTTTTTTGATTGTATTCATTGTTTAAAAATTCAAGTTCACTGTTTCTATTTATGAATTTAGTAGACATTATATCACCTCACAAATATTATACTATGAAATATAATATTTTATAATATAATATTTAGTGTATGTATTTCTCCTTATATTTCATAATGGAATTGTTATTATTATTTATATCATATTTATATTCAAAAATAAATATATAGTGGTTTCAATTTTGGTTTCAAAAATATTTTAAATGTATATTCTGTGGATGTAGTAAACATAGTCGGACATTATTTCTTTTTTCAAATTCACTTTTAGCTTTTCCAAAGAGGATATTGTAATCCAAAATAGAATTTATAAAAGTATCATAGGCTTTAAATTTAGCTA
>NZ_FRAE01000116.1 GCF_900142235.1 Tepidibacter formicigenes DSM 15518
AAAAAATTCGCTTCATGCTATCGCATGGCTCATGTCGCCAACGAATCTATCGATTCCGTTGCTTAAAATAGTTGATGATGCAGTGTTTTTAGCAATGTTATCTATAAATTGAAAATATTATTATTTCCTATGGAGTAAAAAATAGGTATATAGAGGAAAAATCTCTCTATATACTATTTATTTGATTCATCATCAGTTATTGCTTGTTCTAAAATAACTCTATCTCCTTCTCTCAATTTATAATCCATCTTCAACTTTTTCTTTTAATACAAAATCTCTAATAAATTTTCTAATCAAATCAACAGGTATGATAAGAATTGATAATGAAATCACATACAACCATTCACTTAAAGTTAATCCAGCTGTTCTTAAGACTTCTCCACCTATATATGTGAAAACAACTTGAACAGCAAAAATTATACCTACAACCTTTAAAAAACCTTTATTTTCTAAAATATGATCAAATAAATTTAATTCATTTGTTCTAGCATTAAAAGTATTAAAAGCATTTAAGAAAATAAAGAAGGCAAAAAATCCAGTTAAGAAATATATGTCTTCGTTTCCTTCTAACCCAGTTCTAAATACCTCTCTTATATAAAATGATTTTAAGAAGAATACACTTATACCCGCAATAAACACTCCATTTATCAAAATAGAACTCCACATATCTTTACTAATAATTGATTCTGTTCTCTTTTTAGGAACTTCCTGCATATACTTACGCAAAGCTACTTCTCCTCCAAAGGCAAGGGCAGCTAAAGTATCCATTACTAAATTAACCCATAACATTTGAGTCATTGAAAGAGGTAAATTAATTCCAATAAAAGGTCCTAAAAAAGCAATTAAAATTGCTGCAACATTTACTGTAAGCTGATAAGTTATAAACTTTCTAATACTATGATAAATAGTTCTTCCATAAAGAACAGCTTTTGAAATTGAAAAAAAGTTGTCATCTAATACAACTATATCTCCTGCTTCTTTTGCTACTTCCGTACCACTGCCCATTGCAAACCCAACATCTGCTTTTTTAAGTGCTGGAGAATCATTTACCCCATCACCTGTCATTCCAACAACCAAGTCTAATTCTTGTGCAATTTTTACAAGTCTACTCTTATCTGTAGGAAGGGCTCTTGCAATTACTCTAATTTTAGGTAGCATTTTCTTTAAGTCTTCATCTGATAATTTTTGAATTTCACTAGAAGTTAATACTATCTCATCTTCATATCTCAAAAGTCCAGATTCTTTTGCAATAGCAACGGCAGTTTCTTTTCTATCTCCCGTTATCATAACAACTTGTATTCCTGCTTCTTGTACTTCTTTAATAGCCTCTTTAGATTCTTCTCTTAAATCATCTCTAATTCCCATAATCCCTACTAATGTTAAATCTTCTAAATTTTTATCTTCTTCAAGATTTTCATGAGTTGTAGCTACTGCAATAACACGAATTGATCTGCTAGCTAAATTATCTATAGTATCTTCTAGTGTATTTTTATTAATTAGTTTTTTTCTATTTCCATTTTTATCATAATAATAATTACATTTTTCTAAAATCTTTTCAGGAGCTCCTTTTAATAATGTTAAATTATACTCTCCTTTAACTTGTGTTGCAGAAAATTTCTTCTCACTACTAAACGGAATAGAGTATACTTTTTCTATATTAAACTTATTTTTACTAAAATTATTTATAAATCCCAACACCGCTCTTTCTGTTGCATTACCACCAATAATTTGATACCATCCTGTCTCATCACACTCTGCAACAACTGCATTAGTATTTTGTGTTATAGATAAATCTAATAACTTATTAAGCTCACCTGTAATTTCATTAAATGTACTATAGCTTTTATTTTCTCCATCAACAAAAGTCACAACTTCTAATTGTCCTTTTGTAATAGTTCCTGTCTTATCAGAAAATAAAATATTTAAACTTCCTGATGTTTCAATTCCTATTAGCTTTCTTACTAATATATTATCATCTAATAATTTCTTCATATTTAATGATAATACCATGGCAATCATCATAGGAAGCCCTTCTGGAACAGCAACAACAATAATAATAATAGCTAAAATAACAGCTGTCACTAAATCATTTACAACATTTGTCCAATCTGAAGCATAACTTAAAATAGATCCTATATTATATCCATTATCTATAACTATCTTTTTAAACATAAAAGATAAAGCAATTAAGCTACCTCCAATATATCCAAATTTACTTATTCCATCTGCAAGATGTCCTAATTTTACCTTTAATGGTGAATCTCTTTCTTCTGTTTGCAATTCTTGTGCTAATTTACCATAAAAAGTATTATCTCCAACCGTTTTTACTTGTAAAATAGCTTCTCCTGAAGAAATAACTGTACCTCTAAATACTTTATATGCATCTAAAAAATCTACACTTTCTTCATTATTATATTTATAATCTTTTGGTATCGCTTTTTTTTCTGCTTCCTTACTTTCTCCATTTAATACAGACTGATCTACTTGTAAAGTTCCTTCTATTAATATACCATCTGCTGGAATCTTATCTCCAGATTGTAAAAGAACAAAATCGCCCACTACAATATCATCAATTAAAATCTCATCTATTTTACTATTTCTATATACCTTACACTTTATCTTCGAAGCATCTTCTTGTAATTTTTGAAAACTCACTTCATTACTATGTTCTGACCAAGTTGCTACAAATGTTGCAATAAAAACCGCAAAAGCAATTCCTAAAGACTCATACCACTCCGTTTTACCTAAAAAGAAAAATATTACATTCATAACTAATGCCAGAATCAAAATTTTAATAATTGGATCTTCAAAATTCTCCTTAAGTTTATCCCAAAATCCCTCAACTTCTTGCTCTGTAAGCTTATTACTTCCATACTGTTTTCTAGATTCTTCTACAGCTTGTTCATCTAAACCTTTAATGTCATTTTTCATAATTTAGCCTCCCAAACATTAATTATTATTAGAAAATAAAGGTGCTATGTGTTAAATACACAAAGCACCATATTCTTAAAATTAATTTACATCAAGTCCATAATTTATACAAAGTGATCTAAGTCCTCCTTCAAATCCACTTCCTACAGCACTAAATTTCCATTCTCCATTATGTCTATAAAGTTCACATACAATAAGAGCAGTTTCTATAGAAAATTCTTCTCCAAGGTCATAACGCATAATTTCTTTATCAGTTTCTACATCTACTACTCTAACATATGCATTAGATACTTGTCCAAAATTTTGTGCTCTAGCAATGGCATCATGAATAGTAACTGTAATTCCAACTTTATGTATACGTGAAGGCATTGTATTAAAATCAATTATAATTTCCTCGTCATCTCCATCTCCAGCACCAGTTCTATTATCACCAGTATGAACTACACAATCATCTTCACCTTTTAAATTATTATAGAAAATAAAATCTCTATCTTCATTTACTTTTCCATTTTCTCCAAGAACAAAATATCACTTCGTGATACTCTCAGATGAGTAGCAGAGCTACTCATCTGTATTTTTTGAAACTAATTCACCATTACATTTTGGACAT
>NZ_FRAE01000115.1 GCF_900142235.1 Tepidibacter formicigenes DSM 15518
GATTTATCAGCATTAAAATCACTTAGCTTATTTGATATTTCTTTTTGTATTCTTCTAGCAAGTGTTTTAGCTTTATCAGTTGCATTAACTGGATATTTTATTTTATATGTAATATGAAAGTTGTTCCCTGTATAGATTATTGCAGATGGACATAGAATTTCTATCCCAAAATATTCATATTCCATCATTTTAATAAATTCATCTTTACTTAATTTATTAAAATATGACTTTTTATAATCAAGGTCTATTAATATATTCGTTATAGCCTTTATATTGGCTTCACAGGCGTTTTTACGCTCTTTATATGTATTTACACTATAAAATAAATTTATAGGCTCAAATTGTCCCTCATTTAGTATTTGTTTAAGTCTTTTAAAGCTTAATAGTTCTTTTACTGTAAAACTTCTTTGTGTATATGTATCACTTGTATAATAATCTATATAATTAAATATTTTTATGTACTGATCTAGCTTTGCTCTAACTAGCATATGTCTTAAAAATTTTTGTATTTCTTTTATTTCTTCATCAGTAAATTCTCTATATTGTAACTGACTTATTTTCTGTCTTAATCCCATAAAAAAATCTCCCTTCTACACCTTAGAACGGAGAACCCCTATACTATACCCTAATAAATTTAATCATTTAAAATAAAAAAATAATTATTTATAAGTAATTGAAACTATGGGTATAATAATATATAATAACTTTATAGTAAAAAAGTTATCATATTGAGTTCTCTTTTTAAGAGATCTCCGTTCTAAAAGAAGTTCCTAGAGGCCGTCCAAACCATCGTGGAACTTCTTTTTTATTTTTTTATAATTTCTATTGTGAATTTTACATTTAATACCTTTATAGTAAATACTTCTTTATTATACTACAAATTTTAATATTAATATTTATATATCTACACTAATGTATTATTAATAATTCTAATTATATTTTTTATATCCTTTTTTAAATCAAAAAAATCCTTAAGGCTGAGCATTTCTATATACTCAGCCTATTATTATATTCATTTAGTTTTTATAAGGTATATGAAGTTTATATACCTATTTTACCATGGCACTTTTATTATCAAATCAAATGAATTATAGGCCATGGCATTTATTTTCATATTTAAAATTTATTTTGATTTATTAGATTATTCATTTTGAATTTTTTTTAGAGTATATACTTAGTTATAGTTAATAAATTGTTATTAATTTACTATTATGTTAGAATTTCTATTGTGAATCTAAAATGATTTTACAATATTTCTATAAAAACTCTTAAACTAATCTCTAAAAAGATTATTGCAAAGTAAATTATGTATTAGTTTGTATTATTCATAATAGAATAGTTCTAAACTTATTAAGAGGAGAAAAAATTGATAGTAACTAATTTTTATTAGCATTTGCAGAGTTTGAAAGAGCTATGATAATAGAGAGAACACAAGAAGGAAAGGCAATAACCAAAAAGAAGTATAGTCCAAAGCAACTAGACCATGCTATAGATATTCTAAAAGATAATATCTATAACTTCGCTGTATTTGTGTGATTTGAATAATATGTGCTTTATTTGAAATTATGCTATACTTCTATATGTCTAAACATTATAAACAAGGGGGAGATAACGTGAGATATAAAAAATCTAAAGCTTTAATCTTTTTAATAACTTTTAGCTTAGTTATAGGAGGATCAAGTTTTATTTTTTCATATAATAATGATTGGTCAAGTCAAGCAATATCTGATTTTTTATCTAATAAAGTAGAGTCTCCAAGTGTTTTAAAAGATGAAAAATATCATCAAAACATAACTAGAGAAGAATTTGCTGAATTAGTTGTATCACTTTATGCTGTAGCATCTAAGATTGATAAAAATGCTGTACAATTAGAACAAAACCCTTTCAAGGATACGGACTCAATAGACGTTCAAAGGGCTTACTCATTAGGTATAATTCAAGGCACAAGTAAAGATGAATTTTCTCCAAATGAAAATATAACTAGGGAACAAATAGCAACTATGATAACAAGATTTTTAAATGCTAAAGGAATAACTACAGCTTCAAAGAATGATTTAAATAGTTTTACAGATAAAAAAAATATTAGTTCCTGGGCTTTTAACTCCTTAGCTTATTGTGTTGATGAAGGAGTGATACAAGGTTTTGATGTGTTGGGTGAAAAGCAATTGCAACCTAAAGGAACTGCAACAGTAGAGCAAGTTATTACAATGCTTGATAGAATTGCAATAAGATACAATTGGATAATTCAATCAAAAGATAAGTATATCAATGGTTTTTTAATTCCAAACGACGTAGAATTTTACTATTATAAAACCGTTTCAAATGGTAAAGGTGGTATGACGATTATAATAGAATGGGACGAAGTAAAAGATATAGAAAAACTTAAACTCCAGTTAAATTATACTCTAAGTAGTAATATTAATAATAATGAAAAAGTAAATAGTTTGATACAGGCTTTAGAAAGTGCTAATTCTCAAAGTATAAATATAAATAACCAAGTTATTGAAACAAATGAATATACCTTAAAATACAAACATGACAAAAAATATTCTTCATCCATTATAAATATATACCCTAAGTAAAAAAGACCTCTATGTTTTAAAACATAGAGGTCTTTTTTACTACCAGTTAATCTCAAAATCTTTATCATTTTCAAAAGTACATGATCCTACTTCGCAACCGTACACAGTTCCACCATAGTTCTCTAAAGCTCCTAAATGCTTAACTCTTGAGCTGTCATATAGATAAGGTTCGTCACCTTTAGAACCTTCGTATCCTCCAACAAAAGGTGTATAATTCCAGTACTTATCAGTTAAAGTCCCTTTAAAAAATTTAGCAAACTCAAATCTTGCTTCTTCAGGAACATATCCACTAGTCCTATTTGTTGCCATTAAAAGCTCCCTCGTTATATCGCACCCCTTTTTCATTTCGTTGAAAGCAGTAGAACATAATGGAGCATCTAAAACCCCTAAAGTTCTTCCGTTTTTTTCCACTTTGACAACTATAGCTTCTTTTCCAAAATCAATGTAACTTGCTAATTCTACTGTTTCACCTAAATTTAATGATACAGATGTTTCATCATAAATTTTCTTTAACGTACTACTGAACCCAGAATAGAATAATTTCCAGTCTCCATTTCTATAAATCACTCCTATATCCAGTCCATATGTAGAACCCCTATAAAAACCATGTACGAATTCAGGATGTATTCCATTATTACCTCCATTGTCACGTACACCTTTACAAATGTCTGGTAATTTCAAGAAACTTCTTACACCTATATAATTTCCTTCTGCTCTACGTACTGCAACATGATATCCACCCATAATAAAGTTCTCCTTTAATTTTTTAATTTATATTTTTTTTATTTTGTAAGCCTTAACTTTCTGGCCAGTTCGTTTTGCCTTACACTATATAAGAGACGTTTTAAAGCTAAATAATCAACCACATTTAAATTTTTTTTATTATTTTTTATGAAAATCTATATATACGTTGG
>NZ_FRAE01000114.1 GCF_900142235.1 Tepidibacter formicigenes DSM 15518
ATTTCCGTTGCTCAAAATAAACTTGGCTTCATGTTTTATATCCAGAATCACTTAATGTGACTCATTATGACCTACTGTTTAATTTTCAAAGTTCAATGTCTTAACGACAAAAAATACTATACAATTTATTTTAAAATATGTCAATACTTTTTTTGAAATTAATTTTTTAACTTGTAAAACTCAATTAGAATATAAGCTATGTATTAGCATGAAGCGAATTTTTTTATTCTTTTGTCTGATTTTTTTTAACAACAATGATTTTTCCTTATTTGTTGTTTTATATATATTTAATATATTTATATTATTTAATTATTTAAGACAGTGTTATAAGCTAGTCATTTCAATAACTTCAAAATTTAAAAACGACTTTTTCATACCGAAAAACGACTTTTTCATACCGAAGTGCGACCTTTTCATACCCAAAAACGACTTATAATCTATATATGTCGTAAATACAATGATAAATTAACGATTAAAATAGTATTTCGATGTAAAAATAAAATAAATACTAATTACACTCTATTCATTGAAAATACACAGTATTAAATGGAATATATATATTATAGATAAATGTAAATTTGTACTTTAAAAACGACTAATGGTTTATGTATGTCGTTTATTGTGTTATAATATCATTGGTTTTATTTAACAATAAAGGGTGAGAAATTATGAATAAGGTTGATAAAAGTTTTTTGATAGTACAAAGTAATTCATTAATAGAGAAGAAGAGAACTTTAACTTTAGATGAACAGAAAATTGTATTAATTTTTGCATCATTAATAAGCCCAGAAGATGAAGAATTTAAACTTTATGAAATTGAAGCAAGTAAAATAATGAATTTATTGGAAGTTAAAAATAAAAGTAAATATACAGCTCTAAAAGAAACTATATATACTTTAGCATCTAAACCTATCAAAATAGAAGATGGTAAAAGTTTTGAGATAATGCAGTGGTTTAGTAAAGCAGCATATAAAAACGGAATTTTAAAAATTAGGTTTGATGAAGATTTAAAACCATATTTATTAGGTCTTAAAGAATTATTTACAAAATATAAATTGGAAAATATATTACATATGAAGTCTAAATATAGTATTCAGCTTTATGAATTATTAAAATCTCATGAATATAAAAAAGAAATTTGCGTATCAATTGAAGAATTAAGAGATTTTTTTAATTTAGAAGGTAAATATAAAAGATATAATGATTTTAAGAAAAGAACTATCTTAAAAGCTCAGGAAGATATAAATGGAAAAACAGATATAACATTTGATTTTAAAGAAATAAAAAAAGGTAGAGCTGTAAAAGAGATTAAATTTATAATTAAATCTAAAAAAGTAATAGAAGAAATAAAAGAAGAAAAACAAATAGAATTAGATATAGAAACTAAGGTTAAAATAGAAACCCTTAAATCTGTAATAGGATATGATTTTAAAGAAAAAGATTATATGGCTTTATTAGATGTAGCTGAAAGAGATGTAGGTAAAATAATACAAAAATACTATATTATAAAAGATTCTTATATTAAGAAAAATAAGAATATAGATAATATTATAGGTTTATTAATAGAAGCTATAAAAGAAGATTATGATGAAGTAGCAGTTACAACAGAAAATACATATAGGAAAACAGTATTTCACAATTTTGAGCAAAGAACATCTAAGTATTCAGCTGAAGAATTAGAAAAAATCATTTTAGAAAAACAAAAAAAGAAATAAAAAATATTTATACCTCAATTTTGATATCAAAATTGGTTTCAAATTCATCATATTCTTTTATGTCTTTTTTTATTTCATTATTTAATAAAATATGGATAAAGAGATGTAATTAAACTAAGGACTAGCTATAATTTATCAAATAAATAGCAGGTAATAAAGTAAAAGGAGAACCTGCTATTTATTTACATTCCATTTTCACAAGTATTGGGTATAATAATTCTTTTATATTATTTATACACTCTATTGCTTCCTCTATTTGTTCTTTGTCTGTTTCATAATAATTTTCACCAGGGTATCTTTTTGAAAAATAATAATCATTCAATATACTACAACATTTCCATATTTTTTTTGTTTCAGGATAATGATTCATTACTTCTCTAGATAAACTTTTAAGATTATGTGTTTTATTTATTTCTCCTGTTTTAATGTTAATTATATGTTTTAATAATTTTTCTACAAATTGATGACAATTAACTAATATATTGTCGTATACATATTCTGATTTTAAATCATAATTTAACATTGCAGTCATATAATCATTATGAGCCATATAAGCAAATGTATTTACTTTAAATGGGTTACTGTACATATAATGTAATTCCTTTCTTTATTATATTGTAAGGTATTGATTTTTCAAATTCATTTGAATTATACAATTTTTCACTTATAAAATACAAGTCAGTTTCTATATCGTCATCTATTTCATTATCCCATAATTCATTTCTTATTTTTGAATATAATTTAGGGTTTGCACTTCCTTTTATAACTAAAGCTAAATCAACGTCTGATGTTTCTTTAACTTGACTTTTAGCACAACTTCCAAATAATATTATTTTTAATGTATCATCTTGATATTTACTCAAAAGAAACATAATTGATTTGATTATTTTATATTTAAACTTTTTGGGTAAAGTATGATTTTCTATTATTTCTTTATAAGATTTCATTATTATACTCCTTTTGTTATATTATTGTATTTTTCCGTGAGCTACCACCGAGACAAGCAACGAAGGTTTTCGGGTATTTTCCATAAATTTATCTAATACATCTTTATATAAAACAAATACTTTTCTTTTACTTTCTCCAGTAAGTTTAGAAGTTTGAATTTTTAACTCTGGAATATCAATAATCTTCTCTTTAGTTTTTTGTAGATTATACCATTTCATTAACTCTTTGTGTTACTGCATCATTTTTAATATATCGGATTTTAAATTTACAATTTCAATAATTTCTTTTTTAGGTATTATTTGAGTATTATTGTGATTTACATTCTTTTCTTCGCTTGATTTTTCAGCATATGTAACTATAGTATTACTATAATAATATTTAAGCAATACCAGAAGATAAGGTAAGTCTTCAAATTACTTACTAACTATATTATTTCAATAATACTTGAGTAATATTTCTCATCTATGAACTAAATATTATTTAGGTTATATTTATTACTTCGATGATATTTGAGTAACACCTCTTATCTTATAGATTATATTTTAGAATGATTTTTTAAGGAACAAAATGTAAAAATCTTGCCAAAAGAAGAAATGTTGTTATAAGAAGAAAGGATATTAAAAAAATTTTCAAAATTATATCATTCGATTTGGGATTTTTATGATTCATAGTAAAATCCTCTCTTTGTTGGATTTATAAAAATAATACCATGGCATAATATGGAATTCAAATTATTATAATGCCTATTTACTTCAATTGAATCTATAAATGAATTAAGTAAAGCAATAATAACTTTAAAGTGAAAAATACCCCATGGCCTAATGAACTTAACGGAGTATTTATTATTTAGATAGAATCTTTCTTATTTGTGTTTCACAAATATCATATTTAAGAGAT
>NZ_FRAE01000112.1 GCF_900142235.1 Tepidibacter formicigenes DSM 15518
TCATTTTTTACATGAGATAAAGATTTTTTTCTTAATATTTCTTTTCCATGTTCATCTAAGCCAAGTGAAAATGTCAGTTTTATAGAGCTTTCCTTAGGTATTTTTACTACTGCCATGGTATCCCTCCTTTTTAATTTGTTGATTTAAGGATATGGGATTTGAAGATAATGTTATAGCTAAAGAAATTAAAAAATATTGTTATAGAAATAATTTCTATTGCTAAATTCGATCTTTTCAGATAAAAAAATATATAGTATAATAATTTAATATAACGCAGAACATATGTTTAACTAGGAATAAAATAACAAATGGAGGTTATTATCATATGGATAAGACAGTATGTGAATTATTTGCAGGGGTTGGAGGCTTCCGTTTGGGATTAAATAAATCTGCTAATGATTGGAATTTTGTATGGGCTAACCAATGGGAACCAAGTAGAAAAGCTCAACATGCTTTTGAATGTTATATAAATCATTTTGGTGAAAGCGAAAATCATGTTAATGAAGATATTGCTACTATAGATAAAAATACTATACCAAACCATAACTTATTGGTAGGAGGATTTCCTTGTCAAGATTATTCTGTAGCAAGAACTCAAGCTAGAGGAATTGAAGGTATTAAAGGTGTACTATGGTGGCAAATAAGAGATATTTTACAAGTAAAAAGACCTCCTTTTGTTTTGTTAGAAAATGTAGATAGATTATTAAAATCTCCAGCAAAACAAAGAGGAAGAGATTTTGGTGTAATACTTGCTTGTTTTAACGATTTAGGATATTCAGTTGAATGGAGAGTTATTAATGCAGCTGAATATGGATTCCCACAAAGAAGAAGAAGAATTTTTATATTTGCTTTTAGAAATGATACAAACTTTTCCCAAAAACTAGATGAAAATAATTTAAGAGCTTGGATTCATAATCAAGGATTTTTTCAAAATGAGTTTCCTATACAAAAACATTTTGAAACTAAACATACTCCAATAGAAAAACAAATGGAATATATAGACCTTGCTGACGTTTCTGATAATTTTCAATTAACATTTAGAAATACAGGGATTATGACTAATGGTAAAATTTATACAGAGGAAACAAATCCTACAAAACATCCTCAAGTTAGTTTAGGTTCTATTTTAGAAACAAATGTAGATGAACAGTATTATATTGATACTGATGAAGAAAAATTAAAAAAATGGATATATTTAAAAGGACCTAAAAGAATAGAAAGAACAAGTAAAACAGGTCATACTTATACCTTTAGTGAAGGTGGTTTATCTTTTCCTGACCCTATAGAAAAACCTGGAAGAACTATGCTTACAAGTGAATCTAGTTTAAATAGAAGTACTCATGTTGTTAAAGACCTTGTAACCGGTAGGCTTAGAATACTTACTCCAATTGAAGCTGAAAGATTAAATGGATTCGATGATAATTGGACAAACACTGGTATGCCTCAAAAGTTTAGATATTTTTGTATGGGTAACGCTTTAGTTGTTGGATTAATTGAAAAAATGGGAAAAACATTAAATTATATATTTGAAAAAGAAACTAATGAACATTATAAGCAAATTGAATCTGCAGCTATAACTTCAGAAAATTAAAAATAGAAAAGTCAAATTGACTTTTCTATTTTATTCTACTTCTTGGAATATAAGATTTTTATTTACTTGATCAAACCTATATTTTATTAATTTTACATCTGTCCATTGTGCTGGAATTGTAGGTCTTCTTCCTTTAGTGTAATTTCTTATACAAATATTATTTTTATGATTTATTACATCTTGAGAAAAATCATAAGCAACAACAAAAGCTTTAATCATATTGAAATATATAATTTGTATTTTGTGAATTTATATATTCTTCATTTCTCTTTAGGATAATATCTTTTAATGCTTTATTTTCTTCATCATCAATTTTTATAAATGAAAGTTTCCAAAATGCTCTTAACATCCTAAAACTTTCAGGCTTTGATGCTAAAACATCATCCATATCAATACCTATTTTAAAGAAATTAGGATTAGGTTCAAATATACATATCCATCTATTATTTAAATTTTTTTCATTATCATTTAATAACATATCATCTTTTATATCCTCAAAATCTTGTATTATAGGTAATGTTGAACTTGGATAGTTATTAAATTTACAATCTCCATTAATATTAATTAAAGTTCCGATACCATATATTTTTCTATCTATGAAAAAATATATATTATCCCCTTCTTTCATTGTAGCATAATCACCAAAAGTTCCTTCATGATGAATACGCCATCTATTATTAGAAGGATGTGATAGATAGGTTGAATAAATCCCATTTTCAATACAAAATCTTAGTGAATTTTCATTATCTAAACTAAATATATAGCCAGCCATAATACCTCCTCGTATTAATTAAATTTGCCTAAAATATAAGAACACATTAAATGCTTGAAACCTGCTATTTTACTACGTTTACAATTGTACTTTGCACCTGGTAACACGGATGATGGTACTAAGCCTATCACTACCATTTTTCACTTAAAATTTCTTCTCTTTTTCTTTTAAATTCTTCCTCATTAATCAATCCATCTTTCATTAAATCATTTAACTTCCTAAGCTTAACTTCAAAATCTAATCTATAAATATAGCTAAAAATTTTAATACCTTCATTAAGAAATCCTTTCTTTTTATCTTCTAAAATCAACCTCAATAACTTTATTGTCATTTTCAATCTTACTTAAAAGATCCTGGATTATATCACTCATATCCTGCTTAGTATAATCTTTATCATCAAACTTCTTCTTTTCACCATGAAGCTGGTTATAAAGTTTACTTGCATACTTCTTTTGCTTATCAGTTGCTAATTCTTGTTTCATTCTCTTTTCAAACTCTTTTTGACTCTGTACATCTCTTTTTTTCTTTTTTTCAAACCTTTGAGCTATAATCTTTTGTATATCCTCTAAAAACTCTTCATCAAGCTTATATTCTTTTTTACACACTACTATTTCATTTCCTTCTTTATCATAATCTTTATACGGTTTTTCATTGTAATAAATCCCTTTTTTAGTTTTAAATATTTTTACATCTAAGAATTCTTTATAAACTTCATTAGCACTGTGAAAAGAATTAGTTCTAAGCATAGCTGAAAGAGTTCCGTTGATCTTCATCGTTAATCCTTTTGATAAATCAATATAAAGCATAAAATACCTCCGAAGGAAACAAATCTTAAGTAATGCGTAAGTGAATACTACTCACTCGTCTATAAAAGATTGTTGGGAGTACCGTTACACTCACCCCCAACAATGAAGTACAAGTACTTCCCATATAAGACGGACATTTCAGTTTACACTTTTATAAATTTTTAATATATCTATGTACCATCTGTCTAGAAATCCCCAATTCTTCAGCTATTTGTTTTTTATTTAAACCTTGACTTATTAGCTTTTTAATCTTTTTTTCTTTTTCTTTCTTCTCATATTCTCTTTTAGTTAACCCCTGTTCATTTCTACGAGCTTTCTTTCTCTCTTTTTTTCTTTTTTCATCATACTCTCTTTGTCTTCTTATGTACTCTTCATCACTTATTATTGTTTTAAGTTCCCTTTGTTCATGGTCCTTTATATTAAGCATTGTAATTATAGTTTCATTCTTGAAGTTATACTGCTTTCTCTCTACATTTCTTGTCTTGGACTCAACATTCTTTTCAATAAGTGGTCTTTTAAATCTTTGGTTAAACTCAAGCATCATTCTTTTAGCTTCTTTAGCTGCATCTTCTGGACTATCTCCTATTAATAAACTTTGCATAGCAAAATTTCTATATAAAAAGCACATAAGCTCACGATACCCATGGCA
>NZ_FRAE01000108.1 GCF_900142235.1 Tepidibacter formicigenes DSM 15518
CTAGTGCAAAATTTACTTTTACATGTAAAGCCTACTCTCTTACTTTCCATGCATTCTAAACACATATACTCTGTATATCCCTTTTCTAGCCTCCCACAGTCCATTGCTTTTTCAACTGTTTCTATAACATCTGCCCTTATTACCTTCGGAATTCTTTTAATTTTTTTCTTTAAAAAGTTTTGCCAATTATCTTGCAATATTTTTTTTAATGTTACTTTAGTCATCTCTTCATCTCTCTTTTTTCAATACTTATACATATATTTTAGCAAGTTTTCCACAGATTTTGAAATTTTATAATTTCCTACTTAATATAAAAAAGGCTTCAGATGACATAGTGTTATTTGAAGCCCTTTTTTATTTTCAATAAAAATAGATTGACAAAATTAATAAAAATAGAATATTATAGTTATATAATGATAACGAAACTCAATACCAAGTAAAAATAAATTTAATTATTATCTATAGGAAGGTGATTATATGGATAAAAAAATAAATAATTGTTTTTGTTTTAATAATACTAATGATAACTTTATTAAATGGATTGTAGAACTTTTAGGACCTGTTATATTTGGAGCAAAACCAGCAGAAATACTTAGCTTTCCAGATAGAGGAGAAGACGGTATATATAAATTAAAAGAGATTAGAGGTATTATAGAGAAAACTGACAAAACTTTGTATAGAGAATTTAGTTATTGTAATAAGTGTAGAAAAATACTTTTTTACAATCCAATAGCATTGGATAATACTTTAAGAGAACATAGAAATTTAAAGTTTCTTAAAAACATAGGTACCCTAGTGATTATAATTTAGACAAGTATTTAGATTATATTATAGACAAAATGAAAAATGGAAGTATACCAGACGAAATAGGTGTATTTTTAGGATATCCATTAAAAGATGTGATGGGTTTTATTGGTCATCCTTCTCTAAAACTTACGAAAATAAAAGGTTGGAGAGTATATGGAGACTCTAGGTTATCAGACAAAAGATATATGGAGTTTTTTAATGCTAGAAAAAAATGAAAAAACTATTAGAGGTTAATAACCCAGAAAATATACTATTATTAGCATAAAATAATACATTCTAAACACCTCTTTAATATATTAAGAAATAAAAAAGGAGGTGTTTATTATTAATTCTGTATATCTATGGGTACTTTTAGTTATAGTTGTAAGTTGTGGATATATTATTATATATAGAATGTTTAGAGAAAAAGCAGATGCTAAAGAAGCTAAAGAAATAGCTTATAAATTAATGCTTTATGCAGAAAAAAACTTAGGTAGCGGAGAAGAAAAATTTGCTTGGGTGGTAAATAGATTTTATGAAATTCTTCCTGATAGTGTAAGAAAATTACTTAAAGAAGAATACATAGAAGATTTTTTGCAAAACTCATATGATGAATTAAAGAATATTTTAAATGATGGAAATAAATAATTTTAGAAAATTCCAGTATTATTTTGATACTATTTTAAAAGTTCAAAAATAATATTGGGATTTTTATTTTTTAATTACTGAGATTACTATTCAACAGTTTATTATAATTATTATATAATGTAATTACTAAAATATATTTAGTAAAGGGGTTTTATATTATGGTGATTAAAAGATTTGTTGTGGGAAATGTAAGAACAAATTCGTATATTGTATATGATGAAAATACTCTAGATGCAATAATAATTGACCCAGGAGCTAATCCTAAAATGTTTATAAGATATATAGATAAAAACAAATTAAGATTAAAAGAAATTATATTAACTCATTATCACTATGACCATATAGGGGCTGTAGAAATATTAAAAAATATGTATAATTGCTCTATAGCTATTCATAAAAAGGATGTAGAGGGATTAAAAGATCCAAACACAAATCTCTCAAGAAAAGTATTTAGAAAACCAATATCAATTACCGCAGATAAAGTCCTATTAGAAGGAGATGTAATTACATTTGGTGATATAAAATTAAAAGTAATTCATACACCTGGACATACTGAAGGAAGTATTTCTTTAAAAGTAGAAAATGAAAATATAATATTTACAGGAGATGCGATTTTTTGTGACTGCATAGGAAGATGGGATTTAAAAGGTGGAAGTGAAGAAAAAACGAGAAATACAATTATTAATATAATATCTAAGTGGGAAGATGAAGTAAAGATTTATTCAGGCCATGGGGAAATAGCAAATATGGAATATGTAAGAAGAGAGAACAAGGAATTTTTGTACATATTAAATAATTGATAGAAAAAGGTGGAAAAACAATGTATGGTAAATGCTGTAAAAACATATTATACTTTTTATGTATAATATTAATAATAAGTCTTTCATCAGATTATAAAGCTAACAAAGCAGCTGTAAAAACTAAAGATTCTTCAATTAAGCAAATACAAAATAATGTAAAAACAGATAAGTATATTGAAAAAAATTCCAATTTAGATTCAGATATGAAATTTACTTATACTTCTTTACCAAGTGAAATTAAAGAAAAAATAAATGGAAATTCTTTTAAAAGTACTGGACCTATAAGCATGGATGATTTGGCCTATGTACAGGTTATATATTGGGGATTTGATGATAAGGAACATAAAGGAGAACTTATTGTTAATAAAAAGATTGCAAGTGAAGTAGTTGATATTTTTAAAGATTTATATGAAGCTAGATTTCAAATTGAAAAGATTAAATTAATAGATGATTATAATAGCGATGATAATTTGTCAATGAATGATAATAATACTTATGCATACTGCTATAGATATATAACAGGAAGTAAAAATAAGTTTTCAAAACACAGTTATGGAATTGCTATAGATATTAATCCAGTTCAAAATCCATATATAAAGAAAGGAAAAGTACTACCTGAAGCTGGTAAAATCTATGTTGATAGAAAAAATATAAAAAAAGGAATGGTTTTAAAAGGTGATTCATGTTATAAAGCATTTAAAGATAGAGGATGGACATGGGGTGGAGAGTGGAAAACATTAAAAGATTATCAACACTTTGAGAAGATTATTGATTGAGTAAAAGTCTGTGGTAAATTTTATCACAGGCTTTTACTATTTGTTTTACTAAACAGAATAAGTAATGCTTAAATATAGAATAATAACTAAATAGAAATATATACGAGGAGAATAAAAAA
This sequence comes from Tepidibacter formicigenes DSM 15518, assembly GCF_900142235.1. Classification (GTDB taxonomy): domain Bacteria; phylum Bacillota; class Clostridia; order Peptostreptococcales; family Peptostreptococcaceae; genus Tepidibacter; species Tepidibacter formicigenes. The sequence continues at coordinate 3,130 of NZ_FRAE01000108.1, forward strand.
TGAACAAATTAACAAAAGCGGCTATACTATCCATCTCATTACTTGTAATTATTACGGGATCAGCTGTATCACCTGCTCTTGTTGAAATATCAGAAACATTTTCTGATGCTAATTCTAAGACAATAAAAATGATATTAAGTTTACCATCTGGTGTTATAATTCCATTTAGTTTATTATCTGGCAAAATAGCATCCATGACTAAAAAGCGTAAAATTATAATTGTAGGACTTATTATATATATTATTGGAGGAATAGGAGGAGGATTTTCTAGAAGTATATTTGAACTTTTATTTTTTAGAGGTGTTTTAGGTATAGGAATGGGACTGTTAACTCCATTGACTACATCTTTAGTAGCAGATTTTTTTGAAGAAAATGAAAGAATTAAAATGATGGGATTTTCCAATGCTGTATCAAATTTAGGTGGTATAATAGCTACTTTAGTTTCAGGAGGACTTGCAATAATAAATTGGAGATATGTATTTGGTGTGTATTCAATAGCTATAATTGTATTTATTTTAGTTATATTTGGATTGCCTGAACCAAAAAAAAGAATAGTTATGGAAAAAAGAAATATCATTAATAAAAAAATTTTTATTATATCACTGCAAGGGCTTTTTTTAAATATTGCATTTTATGCAGTTGTTACAAATATAGCATTATTTATAAAAAATGAGAATATAGGAAATTCGGTTTTTTCAGGATTAGCCATGTCTTTTCTTACTTTAGGTGGATTTATAAGTGGAATATTTTTAGGAAAACTTTCCGAGTTTTTAAAAAGGAGTAATGCACCTATTGGCATTTGTATTATGAGTATTGGTTTTTTTATTATAAGTAGTGCTTATGACATAACTACAATACTGTTTTCTACATTTATGATTGGAATTGGGCTTGGAATATTAAAACCAATTTTACTTTTAAGAGTAACACATATTATTCCAAAATATTCAAACTCTTTTGCATTATCTATTGTAAGTAGCTCTATGTTATTAGGTAAATTTATATCTCCATTTTTTTTAGATTTTTTAGGCAATATATTTAAAAACAATAACACTACTATGAAAGTGCAAAAACACTTCAATAATTTTCCATTACAATAAAATAAAAAACATTTATGCAAAACCTTGTTATAATTAAGTTCCTACACAAAAACATAACAGGTGGTGTTGCATAAATGTTTCAGAACTTAATTATAACAAATGAATTAACATTAGACAAATTTTTAAAAGAACTAAAATATGACTTATATCTTACAAAACCACAAATAAAACATATGCAAAATATAGTGAAATCAATGTTTATGAGTGGTTATACAGGTAAAATCAATGATGTTTCTAAATTTTTATCATCTAAACATAGAACTAGTATTACAAGATTTTTATCTAATTCATCATGGGATGAATCTTTGATATTT
>NZ_FRAE01000107.1 GCF_900142235.1 Tepidibacter formicigenes DSM 15518
CATAGATTCAAGAGAAAAATTTCTTTTACGTCCAAAATTAGAATAATATTTTTGATAAAAAGAAAGTGGGATGAAATCACTAATATCAAAAAAATGATTTAACATAGAAAGTAAATTGTATTGATTTTGATTAAAAAACTTTTCAAAATCAGAAGAAATATTAGAAAAGTTTAATTGTTTAGCTTGAACTGGCATAAGTTTTTCCTCCTTTTTTCATTTTGAGTTATACACATCTAGTTAATGTATATATACCCAAAATGGGGGAAACTTAGCCATTTCTATAAATTTAAATGTAGTATTTATGCGAGTTGTAGAGTTCTGCAACGAGCTAATAAGTAATGATATAAGGGGGAAATAACAGTGATAAAAAGACCAAGAAGACTTAGAGGTAGTGAACTAATAAGGGGATTAGTTAGAGAAACAAAGCTTGAAGTGGAGAATTTAGTATATCCTTTATTTATTGTAGAAGGAGAAAATATAAAAGAGGAAATCACTTCTCTTCCAGATGTTTATCATTTATCTGTGGATAAATTAAAGGATGAAGTAAATGAATTACTAGACCTTGGTATAAAATATGTAATTTTATTCGGAGTTCCAAATGAAAAAGATGAATATGGCAAGCAGGCTTACTCTGATGAAGGAATAGTTCAAAAGGCTATAAGAGAAATAAAAAATATAAGTAATGATATATATGTAATTACAGATATTTGTATGTGTCAGTATACAAGCCATGGCCACTGTGGAATACTATGTCCTAATGGTTATGTAGATAATGATAAAACACTTGAATATTTATCAAAAATAGCAATAAGTCATGTAAAAGCAGGGGCAGATATGGTAGCACCATCTGATATGATGGATGGAAGAATAGGACATATGAGAAATACACTTGATAAAGAAGGATATGTTAATATACCTATAATGTCATATAGTGCAAAATACGCTTCGAGTTTTTATGGACCATTTAGAGATGCAGCACATTCAGCTCCATCATTTGGGGATAGAAGATCATATCAAATGGATCCAGCTAATATAAATGAGGCAATAAGAGAAGTGGAACTTGATATAGAAGAAGGAGCAGACATAGTAATGGTAAAGCCAGCTCTTTCATATTTAGATGTTATAAGAAAGGTTAAAGATAGTTTTAATGTACCAGTAGCAGCATATAATGTAAGTGGAGAATATTCAATGTTAAAACTTGCTGTAAAAAATGGACTTTTAGATGAAAAAGCAATAATGGAAAGTCTTATTTCTATAAAAAGAGCAGGAGCAGATATAATAATAACTTATTTTGCAAAAGATGTAGCAAGAATGTTTAAGAAATAATTGTGGAGGGATGAAAATATGAATACTAGAAAATCTGAAAATATATATCAAGAAGCTGTAAAGTATATACCTGGTGGGGTTAATAGTCCTGTTAGAGCTTTTAAATCAGTAGGACTTAATCCTATATTTGTAGATAAAGCTAAAGGTTCTAAAATTTATGATGTCGATGGAAATGAGTACATAGATTATATATGTTCTTGGGGGCCTTTAATGCTAGGGCATAGTAATGAAGATGTTTTAAGTGGTGTAGAAGAAATAATAAGAAAAGGGACAAGTTATGGAGTACCAACTGAAATAGAAGTTAAAATGGCAAAATTAATAGTAGATGCTTATCCAGCAGTTGAAATGGTTAGAATGGTAAATTCAGGAACGGAAGCTACAATGAGTGCATTAAGAGTTGCAAGAGCATATACTAAGAGAAATAAAATACTAAAATTTGAAGGATGTTACCATGGCCACTCAGATTCACTACTTGTTAAATCAGGATCAGGAACTATAACTTATGGAGTACCTACAAGTCCAGGGGTTCCAGAAGATGTAGTAAAAGACACATTGGTATGTAGATATAATGACTTAGAATCAGTTCAAAAAATATTTAAAGAACATGGAAATGATATAGCAGCGGTTATAATTGAACCTGTAGCTGGGAACATGGGGGTAGTTGCAGGTAAAAAAGAATTTTTAGAAGGGCTTAGAGCAATAACTAAAGAATATGGATCAGTACTTATATTTGATGAAGTAATAACAGGATTTAGATTGGCGTTTGGCGGAGCGCAAGAAGTATATGGTATAGAGCCTGATATGACTTGTTTTGGTAAAATAATAGGAGCAGGACTTCCAGTTGGAGCTTATGGAGGAAAGAGAGAAATAATGGAAATGGTATCTCCTGTAGGACCTGTATATCAAGCAGGAACTTTATCAGGAAATCCACTTGCTATGTATATGGGGTATAAAAATATAAGTATATTGAAGGAAAATAAAAATATATATAAAGAATTAGAACAAAAAGCCATAAAACTTGAAAATGGACTTAAAGAGAATTTAGAAAAACTAAGTGTAAAAGGAACTGTAAATAGAGCAGGATCACTTGTTTGTCTTTTCTTTGCAGAAGGTCCTATAGAAAATTATGAAGATGTTATGAAATGTGATGTGGAAAAGTTTAATATATACTTTAAAGAACTTTTAAAAAGAGGAATACTTCTTGCTCCGACTCAATTTGAGGCGATGTTTTTATCTAATGCTCATACAGATGAAGATATAGAATATACTATAAAAGCAAGTTATGAAGCCATGGAAGTTGCTTTTGACAAGTAATATTTAATTAAAAAATACGTTTATATCTTAGATATAAATGTATTTTTTTGTAATAAAATTAAGTTAATTTAATTACAAAATATGGAATTGTATTCACTGGATTAATACTCAAAAAAGAAACGGCGGGATAACATGAAAAATAAATACTTCAATATTACTAAAGAAAATTTTAAGTGGCCTAGTATATTAATAATAATATTTTTAAGTATAGGTTTATGGAGATATTTTGATACTAAAAATTTTTTTACGTTATTAATTTTGGTTATATAGGAATTTCATTATCATTAGGAACATTTCTAGGAGATTCATTAAAAAAAGAGTATTCTCAATGGGGGAGAAGAATAACTCAACTTTTAGTAGGTTTATATATGTTTGTTTTTCTTGGCTTAATACCAGCAACTGTTTCATTATTAAAAGTAGAGATTGAAAAAGATAAATGTATTGACTGTAAATTATGTGAAAAAAATTGTCCGATGGATATTAAACTTATTGATTACAAGAATGAGAATAAGAGGATTTTATCAACAGAGTGCATATTATGTAAGACATGCATAAATGTTTGTCCTAAAAAGGCAATAAGAGTGACAAAAGGATTTGATTTTGATTTTAAAGAAAAATTAAATTATGCTAATAGAAAAGAAAAAAGAGTTCAAATCTAAATATGTATAATAAAATGCAGAAATAAAAAATAAATAAGGTTTTAATATTTAAAGGAGATTATAATGAATAAAAATAAACTAAGTAATTGTATAAAAATGCTTAACTTATTGAAAAGAAAAGGAAAAATGAAGAGTAAAGAATTGGCAATGGAATTAAATGTGAGTGAAAGGCAGATAAGAACATATAGCAAAAATATAGAGGATGCGGGAGTACCTTTATGTAGTGAGACAGGAAGATATGGGGGATATTATCTTTTAGATACAGCTATAATACCAGAATTAGGCTTAGAAAAAGAAGAATATGCATCTCTTTTAAATGCAAAAGAATTTTTAAAAAATGAAAATAATTTTGTGTTGTTAGAAGAATATGAAAATGCTTTAGATAAAATAAACATTGCAGTAAAAGAAAAAGAAGAAAGTGATCCAAAAGAATATATTTTAAGTGATTCAAGACCAAATATAAATCTAGAGACAGAAAAGAAAAAATACTTAGATATAAGTAACGCCACTACTTCTAGAATAAAATTGAAAATAAACTATTTTTCTCTTAAATCAGGATTACAAGAAAGAATAATCAGACCATATGCTTTATTTATGTACAAAGGTTTCTATTACTGTATTGGGTATTGTGAATTAAGAAATGAAATAAGAGATTTTAAATTATCCAGAATGAAAGAATATGAAATAATTAAAGAAAATTTTGACATGCCTTCTGATTTTAATATTAAAGATTATATAGGAAAAAGCAGTATATTTAACAGTGAAGAATGTGATATAAAACTAAAAATAAAAATGCCCATGGCGATTTTAGTAAGCGAAAGAATTTGGGCAGATAATCAAAAAATCACATTTAATGAAGATAATTCTATTATATTTGAGGCAAAAATAGGTTTAAATCCAGAACTTACAACATGGATACTCAGCATGGGAAGTTGTGTAGAGGTTTTAAAGCCAGAAAAATTAAGAAAAGAAATAAAGGAAGAGATAGGAAAGCTTAAAAACATATATGAAGTTTTATAGTGAATAAAATAATTAAAAGAATTATAATGTGAGTATAAATGAAAAATGTGATTAACGATTATGTAAGAATAAGAAAAGCAGGTGTGGGTGGCATCTGCTTTTATTGTTTTTAGAAGATACTAAATGTATTGAATAAAAAAATATATGAATCTTAAATTTATTACCTATATAGTTCCTAAATATATGATAAAGTAATCTTAGTAACATAAAAAATGGAAAATAAGTTTATTTATCTATGAAAGTGCAAAAACACTTCAATAATTTTCCATTACAATAAAATAAAAAACATTTATGCAAAACCTTGTTATAATTAAGTTCCTACACAAAAACATAACAGGTGGTGTTGCATAAATGTTTCAGAACTTAATTATAACAAATGAATTAACATTAGACAAATTTTTAAAAGAACTAAAATATGACTTATATCTTACAAAACCACAAATAAAACATATGCAAAATATAGTGAAATCAATGTTTATGAGTGGTTATACAGGTAAAATCAATGATGTTTCTAAATTTTTATCATCTAAACATAGAACTAGTATTACAAGATTTTTATCTAATTCATCATGGGATGAATC
>NZ_FRAE01000104.1 GCF_900142235.1 Tepidibacter formicigenes DSM 15518
TATCACTATTTTTAATACATAAATCCCCAGATTTTAAATCATGCATGATTTGATACATTACACAAGCTTCAAAATGCCTACGATTTATTTTTTCAGGATATTTATTTCTATTCGTATATCCTGTTAAAATTCTCCACCAAGGTTCTTTTACCCATGATAAATCAAGTCTTCCTATTTCTTTGTCTGTTGTTGAAATTGTATCTAATCTATTGGCGTTTTTATATTTTTTTATAAATTTTATAGCCTTTTCTATGGAATTGTTTTGGGTTGTTGAACACAACTGTATTTCATTAAGTATATGAAATAATACAAATCTTTTTCCCTTTAATGAATTCCATAAGAAAGGCCAATAATTATTATCTGAATATTTTTCATGTGTTTCACATTTTTCTAAAAGATCATCTAAATTTTTATTTTCCATTAACTGCATAAGAGCATTTATTTTTTTATCATCAGTTTCCTCTATCTTGTAAGTAATAATAAAGCTTTTTAAAGTAGATATAAGATTATCAGTAGTTTTAGATTGCTCAAGCTTATATTTAGCTAATTTATCTCTTGATTTATTTTGAGCATTTTTTATTAGTTTAATTAATATTTCTCCTATATCATCTAGTGTACTTGCAAGTCTTTGTTTTAAGAAACAAATTGCAAGTGTATATCTTTTTGATGCCTTTAATTCTTTCATTTTAGAGGAATCTAGACTTTTAGCTTCATTGACAAAATGTTTAATTTTTATATCTGGAACTTTAGTTAATATATTGGTATCTATTTCAATGGTTTTGAGTAAATTTAAGTAGGATATTACAACTTTTATATTCTTAACAGACGGTTTCCCAACATCTTGCTTGATGTTATTCCAAGATGTATATGTATCATTTTTTTCTGAAAGTAAAGAATCGATAGATTCGATTGTATTTGAATTAAGACTTTTGTATATATTTCTGTAGTATGAATTATATGTAGTATATCGTATTCTTCTAGATACTCTTACGAGTGTACTAAATGCTGGTAATTCATACTTTTGCTTTATGAGTTCTTCAATCACTATATTTATTATGTCTGCATCATTATCTTTTATTTTTGCAGCTTCAGTAGCAGCTTGTATAATAACTTTTCTTGATTCTTTTCCATATGGTTTTATATCTAAAAATTTTCTTATGGAATCCATATGATTAAATTTCATTCTTGATTTACTATATTTTTCAATTTGATCTTCTTCATATTGAATTCCCATTACATTTGATATATAGCTTTTAATTTCATTAGGAATATGATTCATTGAAGTAAAATACCCTAATCGTTGATAAGCTTTTAATAGGATTAATAAAAATAATTTATATTTTGGCTTTCGCGTAATCTCACTTGCAAATATAATTTCTTTATTTGATGGTAAATATGTATTTTCTAAATCATTTTCACTTAATGAACTTTTAAATCTTGGATATGCGGTTTCATTTATACTTGGCAATAATAATTCACCTCACAAAATTTTATAAAAGTAAATGAAGTTTATTTAAGAATCTATTTTATCGCTATTTATATATCTGTAATAAGTTGTTTTCCCTATATTAAAGTAACTAAGAATATCCTTAATAGACATTCCAACATCTTTCATTTGCTTCATTTTCTTTATATCTTTATCTGTTAATTTAAATTTAGGTCCAAATTTAACTCCTCTTCTTCTAGCAGCTTCAAGCCCTGCTAAGGTTCTTTCACGATTAATATCTCTTTCATATTCAGCAAAAGCAGCAGTTATACTGTACATTAACTTTCCTTGTGCTGTAGATGTATCTATCATTAAACTTCCAGTTAAAGTTTTTAAGTTAGCTTTCTTTTGATTAATTTCTTCTATGATATTTACAAGTTCTACAAGAGATCTCCCTATTCTATCTAATTTCCAAATAACAAGAGTGTCTCCTTCTTGTAATAAATTAGAAACCTTTTTAAATATAGGTCGTTCTTTTTTTCGAGATGATATTTTTTCTACATAAATATCTGATGGATGACAACCAGCTTCTTTAAGTGTATTTATTTGTAAATCTAAATTTTGATCTTTTGTTGATACTCTAGCATATCCAAAAAGCTTTCCCATTGTATCCTCCCTTATGTCCTATAATCCTATTTTCATGAAATATGGTACTTCTGTAATTATGGCACTATTTATGGAACCTATTTTATCATATTTTTTGTCGAAATAACAGTGAAGTTTTCAAGTTCCATAAACCATCGTATATGGGACTCTGATGTTTTTTCTAAATTAACACAATACGAAAATCGTTCCTTAAAGCATTTTATTGTAGGGAATGATTTTTTGTTTTATGTCAATTTTCTTTATGACTTACTAAAAAATCAGTAAATACATTACGCATTTCTATGTTTTTACAAAAATAGTCAAAAAATACCCGTTTACAAATTTAATGCGTAATTCGTTTGTTTCTTTTAAGAATTTTTGTTTTTTTATACGAAAGATAGGGGGAAGGGTATGGAATTATATTTATTCATATGTAAAGCACAAAAGGGAGATAAAAAATCTATTTCTGATTTATACTTAGATTTTTATCCTACAATCAAAAAGCTAAGTAATAATATCGGTTATGAAGAAGCAGAAACAGATTTAACTATATCTTTTTTAGAACTAATAAAAAATATGGATATAAAGTGTTTTTTTAACAAAGACAATAAACAAATTGCTAAATTTATAAATACCTTCTTAAAAAATAAATCAGTAGATTTTTTTAGAAAATATGTATTAAAGAAAAAGGAAATGGTGGAGATAAATTATGATCTATTGAGTGATAATTCAAACATTGATTTTTATAGTAATGTTTTTATTTTAGAACTACTTGAAAAGTTATCATACCTTCAAAAAGAGATTATTACCAAAAAAATTATATATGATTTTTCTGATACAGAAATAGCAAACCAATTGGGAATATCAAGACAAGCTGTTAATAGTACTAAAAACAGAGCTTTAAATAGACTTAGAAAAATTTTAATTCAAAATGGAGGTGAAGAAGTTGGAAGAAAAGATAATAGAATTAGCATCCAGCCAAGGTATATGGACAGCTCTAACGGTAGCATTAATATTTTATATTCTCAAAAACCAAGAAAAGAGAGATCTTCGTCAGGAAGAGAGAGAAATCAAGTATCAAAATATTATATCTAAACTAACAGAAAAATTAAATCTTGTTGAAGATATAAAAGAAGATGTTCAAGAAATAAAAAATCATGTATTTAAAAAAGAAGCTTAAATTAAGTAATTTACTGTATTTCAATTGTTTATAAAAACTTTTTAAAAAATTTTAGGTTGAAAGTTTACATTTTTAATATGAATTTCGTTTGTATATAGTGAGAAGGAAATAACCGGTTAAAAATTCTCAAGATATAGATTTAAGGTGTGTGAGCAAGATGAAAATTATAGAAACAAACTTAGCATTTAGAAAGAGTCTCAAAAAAATGAATAAGCCTTCTACGATAGTAAGTCATCATGCTGCACATAGTAGTGCAACTGTAGATGAGATACATAGATGGCATAAAGAAAATGGATGGAGTGAATTACCTATGCAACAAATACAGTATAAGCACTATAAAAGGTCATAGAGAGTTAAAAAGTACAAGCTGTCCTGGTCTAAATTTTCCTTTAATGGAAGCAAGGAGGCTGGTATTAGGTCTAAAAAATAAAATTTAAACTAAAGGAGATTAACAATTATGGGATATAATTATGGAGAACCATTACCAGATAAATCTGGATTATCAGAATTCGAAGGAAGAGATAGTGTAGATTTACTTGCAAGAATGATATATAGTGAAGCTAGAGGTGAAAGTTGGAAAGGTAAACAAGCAGTTGCACATGTAGCTAAAAATAGAAAAGAAAAACCATACAAGTTTGGCGATACTTATGAAGAAGTATTATTAAGTCCAAGACAATTTGCAGGCATGGCAGAAAAAGCTGCAAGAGAACCAGATACAAATTCACAAAGTTGGAATGATTCCCTTTATATAGCTCAACATATAGATTCACAAGATAATCCTATTGGTGGTAGATTATATTTTGGAAGATCTTATCCATCTGAAGCAACAAATATAATAAAAATAGGCAAGCATTACTTCTATAATGTTCCAGCGTGGGAGTAATAGTAAATGAAGATGTAAATAAATTTATATTTAAATAAAAAACTCTTTCCTGATAAGAAGTACAATTAAAATCAGGAAGGAGTTTTTTTATTTTGTTTTATTTAGTTTATGAGTAGTTACAGTTACTGTCGGATTCCCCTCAAATACTATTTTATTAGCTTTAAATTCATCATCTTTAAAAGAATAATCAATAATAATGTCTCCTAGATATTTTAAAGGCCGAGCTTCCGCTCCTACCCTGGCTTTTAATACATTATCTTCCATGGAATATTTTATATAGTGTTTAAAAAAAATATCTGAAACTTGTATAGGATAATAAGCTGTAAGATTTGGAGGAACATCACCTATTTTTACATTATAAATAGTATCATTTATTTTCATTTCCACTTCTTTTTTTGATAATATTTTTATTTCAACATTGTCTTTAATTACATCTAAAGCATTCTTAAATTTATATTCAGTAAAATCTTCAGGATTTATGATATGCATTGTATTGAGAGATATACCTGTTCCTCTATCTTCATATAATATAACAACTAATTCTTTTTTATCATCATTATTTAAATCTAAATAATATAATTTGGGTGGAACTTCAATCATTGATAATGTTTTCCAATTAAAAAATTTATTGACTCCATCTATACTTAATACTAAACCTTGATACCAAGGTTCTTGTTCGTTTAGGGCGTATAAATAGATTTTTTCTTCAGGAATAGAAGCAATTATTTTGGGAGCAGTATCAACATTAGTATTATGGCCTTGACTTTTTTCATCCGAATTCGATGATTTTGTATAGTAGGTATTATTGTTTTTTAGAGTAATTATTTTGCTATTTTGAGGTATTGCACTTGAAAATAAGGTATTTAATATAAAAACTATCATAACGAATATAAATATGCTTTTTTTCATTATTACCTCCAATTAAAATCAAATTATGAAATCTTAATATAGTTTTATTGTGCTATTATTATACTGTTTATATTCTCATATTTTATATAAAAATAGTATAATTTTATTTGTAATATATCAAGTAAATGGATTTTTATAGATTATTTTACAATTTTTTACTCCCTATTGCACTTTTTACACGAATCGTGGCCGTACCCC
>NZ_FRAE01000103.1 GCF_900142235.1 Tepidibacter formicigenes DSM 15518
TGTTATAATATTTGAACTTTTTAAATAATTTAGATGTATCTATGATGTCCAACCAATAAAAACCATTATAATATTATTAAATAATATAAATTAATATGATAAAAAAATTCGCTTCATGCTATCGCATGGCTCATGTCGCCAACGAGTCCTAACGGACTCCGTTGCTCAAAATAGTTGATACTTTTATTCAGTTACCAAAGTTATCAACAGTTTAAAAAATTTATAGTTTCCTATAGAATAAAAAAAAGTCTTAATGTTAATAAATCAACATTAAGACTTTTTTTTAATTTTTATATTTCATCATCTTTATTGTCTGTATCAAATATATCTTTTTCTTCATCTAATGGAAGTTCTTTATTAAATGCTTTTTCAAATTGTTCTACATCAAGAGTTTCATATTTTAGAAGTGCTTTAGCAACATAATGAAGTCTATCTATATTTTCACTTAAAAGTTTTTTAGTCATGTTGTTTGCTTCATCTACAATTCTACTTATTTCTCTATCTATTTCTGAAGCAACCTCTTCAGAATAATTTCTTCTTGTTGTAAAATCTCTTCCTAAGAAAACTTCATCAGAGCTATCTCCAAATGTCATAGGTCCAAGCTTTGGACTCATACCATATCTTGTCACCATGGCTCTAGCAGTACTCGATACTCTATCTAAATCATTTTGAGCACCAGTTGATATATCCTCAAGAACAAGTTCTTCTGCAACTCTACCACCAAGAAGAACAATAAGATTTTCTTCCATTTGTGTTTTAGTAGCATAATATTTATCTTCAGCTGGAAGCTGCATAGTAAATCCTCCAGCTCTTCCTCTAGGTATAATTGTTACTTGATGAACAGGATCTGTATTAGGAAGAAGCTTTGCTGCTACCGCGTGACCTGCTTCATGATATGCAGTTAATTTTCTTTCTTTTTCACTTATAACTCTAGTCTTTTTAGCAGGACCTGCTATGACTTTAGTTATAGCTTCCTCTATTGTTTCCATTTTTATTTTCTTTTCTCTTTTTCTAGCTGTTAAAATTGCTGCTTCATTCATAAGATTCTCAATATCCGCTGGAGTAAATCCAGGAGTTCTTCTAGCAAGAACTTTAATATCTACATCATCTGATAAAGGCTTATTTCTAGAATGAACTTTAAGTATAGCCTCTCTACCTCTTACATCAGGTGCACCAACTAATACCTGTCTATCAAATCTTCCTGGGCGAAGTAATGCAGGGTCCAATATATCTGGTCTATTTGTTGCTGCCATTATTATTATACCTTCATTTATTCCAAACCCATCCATCTCAACTAATAACTGATTTAAAGTCTGTTCTCTTTCATCATGACCTCCTCCAAGACCTGCTCCTCTTTTTCTTCCAACAGCATCAATCTCATCTATAAATATAATACAAGGAGAATTTTTCTTAGCTTGCTCAAATAAGTCTCTAACTCTAGATGCTCCAACCCCTACAAACATCTCAACAAAATCTGAACCACTTATACTAAAAAACGGAACACCAGCTTCTCCTGCAACAGCTCTTGAAAGATAAGTCTTCCCTGTTCCTGGAGGCCCAACCATTAATATTCCCTTAGGAATTCTAGCTCCTAATTCTATATACTTTTTAGGGTTTTTTAAGAAATCAACAACTTCTTGAAGCTCTTCTTTTTCTTCCTCAAGTCCTGCAACATCACCGAAGGTAACTTTATTTTTTTCATCTCCCTTATGAAGCTTGGCTTTTGATTTACCAAAATTCATAACTCTACCTCCTCCACCTTGGGATTGCTGCATAAATACAAACCAAAACACTACAAATATAAGTATCATGAATATAGAAGGTAGTATTTCAAAAAACCAAGGAGTACCCGGTTCTGGCTTACCAGTTAGTACAAGCTTTCCTTGAGAAACCTGTTTTAAAATAATATCTGAAAGTTTATCTTTGCTCACTGGATAAGGAACGTATGATCTAAACTTTTGATTAGTATTTTTTATTTTTCCTTCTATTGCCTCGTTTGTAAATGTAAGCTCCGAAATATTTTCTTTAACTAATTCTTGGTAAACCTTTGAAAAATCTAAATCTTCTACTCCTTGAGTAGGCTTACCATAAACTTGAACAATTGAAACTATTATTATAAATACAAGCAAATAAAAAGTTGCTCCTTTAAATAATTTCTTCAAATAGAGCCCTCCTTTCTCTCAGGTCAATAATATTAGTTTATTTTATCATAAATAAAAATTCAATACAACATCACCAAATTATAGAAGTTTAAGACTTACTTTTAATACATTTTTAGTATCTTTATCTATTTTATAGTCTTCACTCATTCTATAACCCATTACCCAAATTATTCCTTTTTCATCGGATAATATAGGTATTTTATCTCTACTTTCCTTTGGTATTTTTAAGTCTATAAACAAATCTTTTATTTTTTTATTTCCCCCCAATCCTAAAATTTTTATTTTATCACCATTTCTTCTGCTTCTTATTAAAAGATTTCCATATATTTTGTCTGCATCAAAAAACTTAGTATATTCATCATATTTAAGATTATCTACTTCTTCTATACTTAATATTTTACTTTCAACTATAGCATTTAATTCTTTTATCTTTATATATCCACTCTTAGGGAGCTTATAATTATAGCTTATTTTTCCCTCTATTAACTCCTCATTAGTAAATATAATCTTATTTTTCTTTTTATATACCATAAGCCCTTTAGGTAAATCTATTCTTATATCTGATTTATTTTCAAAAATCAAATTAAATACATCCTGTATATGTTTTTGATCTATACCTTTAATATTCCCTAATATAAAATTAATAGACTTTCTTATTATCCTATTTTTAAGAGCTTTATGAACCTTTAAAAACTCTTCTATATCTAAAACAAGCATATTTTCAGATTTTTTTTCACATACTTCATAAAAAACTTTATTAGCTTGTTCTTCTATGTAGTCACTATCTTCTCTAAGTAAATTTGCCATTCTAGCAATAGATTCCTTTAAATTTGGATTAAAATTTTCCTTCATGTATGGTATTAACTTTAATCTTATTTTATTTCTAGTATATATATCTTGTAAATTAGTATAATCTATTCTTGGATTTAAATTGTTTTCTTCACAGTATTTTTCTATTTCTTCTCTAGGTACATCTAAAAGGGGTCTTATAATTCCATCTGTTCTTTTGTATTCTATTCCTTTTAATCCTTGAAGACCAGTTCCTCTCATAATTCTCATAAGTACTGTTTCTGCTTGATCATTTATATTGTGAGCAATAGCTATTTTGTTTGCATTTATTTTTTCTTTTATTTCAAAAAACATATTATATCTTAAGATTCTTGCCCCTTCTTCTAATGATAGATTATTTTCCTCACAATATTTTGGTACATCTATAGCTCTTATAAAGCACACTACCCCCATTACATCACAAATTTTTGCTACATACATAGCATCCTTTTGAGCTTCTATTCCTCTTATTTTATGATTTAAATGAGCTGCATATAGCTTTATATTAAATTCATCTTTTAAATAATTTAAAATATGTAAAAGACAAACAGAATCAGGCCCTCCAGAAAGGCCTAGTATAACTTTATCTCCATCACTTAATAAATTATGCTTTTTTATAGTATCTCTTACTTTATTTACAATCATTTTTATCCCTCTTATTTTATATATTTTAAATAATATCTATAAATATCTCTATATATTTTTATATTTTTAATACAATCTATAGAAAATTGACTATCAAAAGTGTTATTTCTTCTATAGTACTCCTTTGATTCATAATATCCCATATTATATTCTGTTAATAATCTTTGTAAATCATATTTATAAATATTACTTAAATAATGAAAATATAGTCCTTTTATATATATTTCTTTATATTCATTTGAATTTCCTTTTAAATATATATCTATCAATTCTTTATATTTATCATAAACTAAAGAATACATATATTGACTTGAAATTAGACTATTATAATTTTTATTTGCTACTGCACTTATAAAATAATCATATCTAAAATCTAATTCTTTCATTAAATCTAGAACAGCTTTTATTTCACTGCTGTTTAAATATGAATATTTTTTTATTTTATAATATAATATCTTTTCTTTATGATTTAAATCAGAAAATATACTTTTTTCTTCATTAGAAAATATGGTTAAGTGAGGAAATTCATCTATCTCTTCTTTTATATATTCTTTTTGTTTCATATTTTTTATTATTCCCAAACTATCCAATGTATACATAAGTTTTTCTTTCCCATAAAATTTTAAAATCAAAACTATAGAAGATGTAATCAGCATTGCTATCATAAGCATAGTTAGTACTAAAATTAAGCCTATTTTCTTATCATTAGATTTCAAAACATCACCTCAATACAATGGCTTATCTTTTCATTCATATTTATAATAACAAATAAAAACAATAAAAGGTAGTGTAAATTACACTACCTAAAAAATAAACATATTATATATTAATTATAACTAATTAACTTTTATACTAATTATATTTTTACCTTCAAATAAACCAGATATATTTATGTCATAATTTATGTTTATATCAATATTGCTTAAATCTTGACTCATTTCTACATCTATAGATTTAGTTAATGTTTCTATGGAAAAATCTCCATGTACAGTTCTATATTTTGTCTTAAATCTTTTTCCTTTCTTAAAAATTAACTCCGAATTATTTTTTCCAAATCTTTTCATTGTAATACAATCTTCAGTAATCTTTAAAGTTGTAGTAGTTCCAGCCATTCCTGATATTTCTGATTCTTCATATACTATATATAAAGCTTTATTTTTTTTATAAATCTTTCCTTGTGTTATAAGTTCCATAGTATCTTTTTCACCTTTTGAATCTATTTGACAAGTTTTCATCTTAATTACAACTTCTTGATTCATTATTTCCCCCCCTAAAAATGAGTTATTAGCTCGTTGCAGAACTCTACAACTCGCATAAATACTACATTTAAATTTATAGAAATGGCTAAGTTTCCCCCATTTTGGGTATATATACATTAACTAGATGTGTATAACTCAAAATGAAAAAAGGAGGAAAAACTTATGCCAGTTCAAGCTAAACAATTAAACTTTTCTAATATTTCTTCTGATTTTGAAAAGTTTTTTAATCAAAATCAATACAATTTACTTTCTATGTTAAATCATTTTTTTGATATTAGTGATTTCATCCCACTTTCTTTTTA
>NZ_FRAE01000100.1 GCF_900142235.1 Tepidibacter formicigenes DSM 15518
TAACGTAAATTCTCCCACATCTAGTGCAAAATTTACTTTTACATGTAAAGCCTACTCTCTTACTTTCCATGCATTCTAAACACATATACTCTGTATATCCCTTTTCTAGCCTCCCACAGTCCATTGCTTTTTCAACTGTTTCTATAACATCTGCCCTTATTACCTTCGGAATTCTTTTAATTTTTTTCTTTAAAAAGTTTTGCCAATTATCTTGCAATATTTTTTTTAATGTTACTTTAGTCATCTCTTCATCTCTCTTTTTTCAATACTTATACATATATTTTAGCAAGTTTTCCACAGATTTTGAAATTTTATAATTTCCTACTTAATATAAAAAAACTGCTTATTAAAAAAATAAGCAGTTTTACTTTGCTTCTTCAGCTAATTCTTTAGTTTCTATATATTCCAATCCCAACATTTCTAATATTTTTTTTGCTCTTTCTTTTGTACTTCCATTTACCTGCATAAAGTTAACATTTTCCGACTTTAAAAAAGTAAGTATAGCTTCATCTACTTGCTTTGCTAATTCTTCATCCTGCCATCTTACACCGTCTTGTACGTATCCAAATTCTCTTGGAAGAAATATTATATGATCATACTTAGGAATATCTTGTAATGCTAAAGAATATAAATCCTTTAATATTTCTGTTTCTTTCTTTGTTCTTTTTTTATTTCCAAGCATAAATCTTCCATAAATGTAAGGTACAAAAGTAGCATAATCAGTAAGGGCATAATCAAATTCTTCTAATTGATCTTCTAATCTTTTTTGTCCTAAATATATACCATATTGCTCCGCTATAGATTCAATCATACCTTTATCTCTTAAGTACTCTGTTGAATATTCAAGTGCATACCCTACATTTAATCCTGCTATTTTCATTTCTACATAAAGATGTTGTATTAAAGTTGTTTTGCCACATCTTGGGCCACCTAAAACTGCAATTCTCTTAGCCATCTATCTTCACTCCATAATTTCATTTTTTTGAGACGACTAATATATTATACTAATTTTTTGTGTATTATTCAACAAATTAACCTAAAATTTTTAATATTTCCAGTAATTTTGTTCGTTATTCATTTATATATATTTACTTATTTCATATCCTTCATTAAATAAATCACTACAAAAATCTTTTTCAAATCTTAAAGTATCATTAGGCTTCATATCTCTATTAGGTTCAATTATTATAATATCTTCTCTATTATAATAATCTAATATATATTCAGGTAAATTATAATCTTTTTTTAAAGATATTATAAATAGTTTATCTACTTTATTTTTTATAAAAGGAGAAAGCAAATTATTATTCAAAATTCCACCGTCTAGATTATATCCATCATAAACTCCATTTTCTACATCTTCTTTAAATTCATCAAATACTTTCTTTGAATCAAAGCTATTAAATACATCTTCAATAGTTATTTCTTTATTTATTCTACAAGGAAGAAGAGAGCTGTATTTTATATATTCTAAACCTTTATCTTTATTAACTTCAGATATATCAACTATAATTTCTTTTAAACTTCTATTATTTACATTAATATAATTAACATAAAAGCTTCTTATATTTTCGTCTTTCCCTTCAAGTTTCCTTAAATTGTTTATAAGTTGTGAATTATCTATAACTTTTCCACAAAACTTTTGCATTTTTAATTCTTCATTCTGTATATTCATCCACATTTCTTTTAGTTTATTTACATTTCTTGTGTATATACAATATCCATTAACAGCTCCAATAGATGTTCCTGAAACTACATTGAAATTTATTCCTTTTTCATAAAGGCCATATATTACTCCAGCATTAAATGCTCCTTTTGCTCCTCCTCCTGGTAAACAAAGTCCAAGCATAACAATCCCCCTAAACTTCATAAAATTTTAAAAAGCTTTTATATGCATAGTAATGATCTATTACTCCTCCTAGTTCTCTAATAGAGTGCATTGCTAAAATTGGCGTTCCTATATCAACTGATGGTATATCAAGATGAGTTGATGATATAGGCCCTATTGTTGAACCTCCTCTTTCATCAGATTTATTAACAAATTTTTGATAAGGAACATTAGCTTCCCTGCATATATTTTCATAAACACCTATAGAATAACTATCACTTGTATATTTATAATTAGAACTTATTTTAATAACTGGCCCTTTATTTATAATTGGTCTATTTGTAGGATCATGCTTTTGCGGTTTATTTGGATGAACTGGATGAGCCATGTCTGCTGAAATCATAAATGAACTATATATTCCTGTGAAAAAATCTTCTCTATCTTTTTTAAGAGATAAATTTATTCTCTCAAGTATATTCTTAAGCATAGGAGAATCTGCTCCTTGTCTTGTTGCACTCCCTATTTCCTCATTGTCAAACATCACAAATACATTAATCCCTTTTTTATTATTAGAATTTATAAAAGCATTAATACTTGCATGAGCCATGGCTAAATTATCAAGTCTAGATGATGAAATAAATTCTTCATTAATTCCTATTAAACTTCCCTTTTCATATTCATATAGAAACATATCAAAATCTAGTATATCTTCCATACATATATTTAACTCTTTAGCTATTTCTTTAATTAGAAAATTATCTTTTTCAAAGTTTTCATTTATCATCCCAAGTAGAGGAAGCATATCTACTTGCTTATTAAGTTCTATCCCACTGTTTACATTTCTATTCATGTGTATAGCTACATTAGGTATTATACATATAGGTTTATTTATATTAACTAAAACTTCTTTTGGTTTAAGTATATCATCACTCTTTAATGTAACTCTACCAGCTATAGATAAAGGTCTATCCATCCAAGTATTAAGTATTGGTCCTCCATATGTTTCTGTGTTTAATTTTAAATATGATTTTTCACTTATCATTTCTGGATTAGGCTTAACTCTAAAAGAAGGAGCATCACTGTGAGATGCTATTATTCTAAACCCTTCTTTTTCAATATTTTCAGAATTAACTATAAAAGCAGTAATTGCAGAAGAATTTTTAGTTACAAAATATTTTCCACCTTCTTTTATATCCCATTTTTCTCTAAGAGAAAGCTCTTTAAAGCCTTCTCCTTTTAATATTTCTTTACAGCTTTTTACTGCATGAAATGAAGTTGGACTATTACTAATAAATTCTATTAACTCCTTTGCAAACTCTTTTTCTTTCATATTCATTCCCCCTTATAAAACCTCTAAATTTACATATTCTAAGTTTATACTCTTTATTCCCTTATTTTCAAAAGCAATACTTACTGTAGAGCCTTTTTTAGATACAACAGTTCCAATACCAAAAGTAGGATGAGACACTTTAGAACCAAGGTTTACATCACTATTATCTACATTTTTTTGTACAGGTGATTTTATATATTTTTGCTTATATTTTTCAAGTAAATTATTCTGATGGCTAGTTTTACTCTTAGATTTATTTTTATTTAAGCTTTTCATACATTCTTTAGGAAGCTCATCTATAAATCTTGATATTCTAGAATAATTAGTTTTACCATAAATAGTTCTAACAGTTGCATGAGTTAAAAATAGCTTTTGCATGGCTCTTGTAATACCAACATAACAAAGTCTTCTCTCTTCCTCAAGTTCAACATCATCTGTCATAGCTCTAGATATAGGAAATATTCCTTCTTCCATTCCAGCTAAAAATACTACAGGAAATTCAAGTCCCTTTGCAGTGTGAAGAGTCATTAATGATACAAAGTTACTATCTTCATCAGAAGAATCCACATCAGATATAAGAGAAATAGTAGCTAAAAATGTTTCTAGGTCTTTTTCTTCACTAGTATTTTCAAATTCTAAAGCAACAGATAAAAATTCTTTTAAGTTTTCTATTCTAGTTTGATTTTCAACGCTTTGATCTTTTTCTAGTTCTTTAATATATCCTGTATTTTCTAAAACTTTTTCTATAAGCTTACTTACAGAATATATATCCTTCATAGCCATAAGAGATGACATGAGAGTTGTGAATTCATTTATTTTACTTTTAGCTCTAGTTGAAATATCAATATTATCAACATCAAGGATTGCAGAATATATACTTTCTCTTTTTAATAATGCTACATCTTCTATTTTCTCTAATGTTTTAAGTCCTATACCTCTTTTTGGTACATTAATTATTCTTTTCAAACTTATATCATCAACAGGATTTTGTATTACTCTTAAATAAGCTATTAAATCCTTTATTTCTTTTCTTTCATAGAATTTTATGCCTCCATATATTTTATATGGTATATTCTGTTTTATTAAAGCTTCCTCTAGTGCACGTGATTGAGCATTAGTTCTATATAAAATAGCAAAATCATTATAATTTCTATTATCATCTTTGCTTAATTTATTTATACTATGAGCTATAAAATCTCCTTCTTCTCTTTCATCACTAGCCTTAAATACTCTTATTTTTTCTCCCCCATTACTTTGTGTCCAAAGCTTTTTATTCTTTCTAGTTATATTATTAGCTATTACACAGTTCGCAGCATCAAGTATGGTTTGAGTCGATCTATAATTTTGCTCAAGCTTTACTACAAAAGCATCATCATAATCCTTTTCAAACTCTAAAATATTCTTTATATCTGCACCTCTCCAGCCGTAAATAGACTGATCATCATCACCAACAACACATAAATTTCTATACTTTTTAGCAAGCATATTTACAAGTTTATATTGAGCTCTGTTAGTATCTTGATACTCATCTACCATTATATATTTGAATTTTCTTTGATAAAAATCTAAAACCCCTTCATTTGTTTCTAGAAGCTCTATAGCTTTCATTATAAGATCATCAAAATCTAAAGCATTATTTCTCATAAGTCTTTCTTGATATAAAGAATATATTTTTGCTACATTACTCATTCTAAAATCATTTTCATGTATTTGCTTAAATTTCTTAGGAGATATTAATTTATCCTTAGCATCAGAAATATTATTAATTACAGTTTTAGGCTCGTACAATTTTTCATTTATATTAAGCTCCTTTATGCAATCCTTTATAAGAGTCATTTGATCAGGTCTATCATATATAACAAAACTTCTTGTATATCCTATCTTATCTATATCTTTTCTTAAAATTCTCACACAACAAGAGTGAAATGTACTTATCCACATATCATTTGCATCCGAACCTATAATTCCTTCTACTCTTTCCTTCATTTCATTTGCAGCTTTATTTGTAAATGTAATTGCAAGTATATTTGCAGGATGTATATTTAAATTTTTAATAAGATGAGCTATTCTATAAGTTAAAACTCTTGTTTTTCCAGAACCTGCTCCAGCAAGTATTAAAAGAGGTCCTTCAGTTTTAAGAACAGCTTCTTTTTGCATTGGATTTAATGTATCTAAATTCATATTTTTCCTCCTTATAAATTTAATCATAGATATATTTTAATTTAAAATGTATGAAACTTCAAATTTTAAAAATAAAATCTTAATAATTCTTTCAAAAAATAAAAAAAGATTACGTGGCTACGTCCTACTCTCCCAGGAGGCTACCCTCCAAGTACCATCGGCGCTAAGGAGCTTAACTTCTGTGTTCGGAATGGGAACAGGTGTATCCTCCTTGCTATTGTAACCACATAATCTTTTTTAAAAGTATTTAATACTTTCAAAACTGAACAGATTAAATTTAAGCAACGAAATTCGTTAGAATTCGTTGGCTCGATGCAATTTATTGCATTTTGGTCAAGTCCTCGACCTATTAGTATCCATAAGCTGAACTCATTACTGAGCTTACACCTTGGACCTATCAACCAG
>NZ_FRAE01000099.1 GCF_900142235.1 Tepidibacter formicigenes DSM 15518
GATTCAAGAGAAAAATTTCTTTTACGTCCAAAATTAGAATAATATTTTTGATAAAAAGAAAGTGGGATGAAATCACTAATATCAAAAAAATGATTTAACATAGAAAGTAAATTGTATTGATTTTGATTAAAAAACTTTTCAAAATCAGAAGAAATATTAGAAAAGTTTAATTGTTTAGCTTGAACTGGCATAAGTTTTTCCTCCTTTTTTCATTTTGAGTTATACACATCTAGTTAATGTATATATACCCAAAATGGGGGAAACTTAGCCATTTCTATAAATTTAAATGTAGTATTTATGCGAGTTGTAGAGTTCTGCAACGAGCTATAAGTATTTTAGATAAGGAGGATTTTTATGCCAATAAATATAGTTTTAGTAGAACCTGAAATACCTCAAAATACAGGAAATATAATAAGAACTTGTGCTGCAACTAGTGCTAAGCTTCATTTAGTTAGACCACTTGGATTTTGCATGGATGATAAATATTTAAAAAGAGCTGGACTTGATTACTGGGATTTAGTAGAAATAAATTATTATGACAGTTTTGATGAATTAAGAGAAAAATATAAAGATTCTCTTTTTTATTATGCTACAACAAAAGCAAATCAAAATCATAGTGATGTAAAATATGAAAAAGATTGTTTTATAGTATTTGGAAAAGAAACTAAAGGGCTTTCAGAGTCATTACTTAATGAAAATAGAGAAACCTGCATAAGAGTTCCAATGAGAAATATAGAAAGAGCTAGATCTTTAAATTTATCTAATTCGGTTGCTATTGTTTTATATGAAGCTTTAAGACAGATTGATTATCCTGGTATGAGATAAGGGGGAATTAAAATGAATATAAAAATAATAACTGATAGCTTATCAGATATACCTTTAAATTTAATAAAGGAATATGATATTGAAGTAGTTCCTCTTACTGTCATATTTGAAGATGGGGAATATAAAGACGGATTAGATTTATCTAATGAAGAGTTTTATGAAAAATTGAAAAATAGTGAGTCTGTTCCTAAAACATCTCAGATAACTCCTTTAGAATTTGAAAAGATATTTAAAAAATATTTAGATGAGAATAAAAAGATTTTATACATAGCAGGATCTTCAAAAGCTACAGGTACATATCAATCATCTCTTTTAGCTAAGGATTTACTTGATAGTGATGATATATACACTTTTGATACCATGGCTTTATCTTTTGGGTGTGGAATGTTAGTAGTTGAGGCTGCTAGGATGGCTAAAAAAGGTAAGAATATAGATGAAATTTTAAATGAATTACAACATATGAGAGAAAAAGTAGATCATATATTTACTGTAGATACTTTAGAGTATTTACAAAAAGGGGGAAGAATTTCTTCAACTAAGGCTGCTATAGGTAGAATACTTAGTATAAAACCAATACTTACTGTTGAAGAAGGATTAGTCTCCCAACTTGATCAAGTTAGAGGTAAAAGAAAAGTTGTTTCAAAAATGATAGAACTTGCAAAAAAAAGGGGTCATAATTTATCTAATCAAGTTATAGTAATTAGCCATGGAGCTAATGAAGAATTAGCTTTAAAGCTTAAAGAAGCAGTAGATAAGGAAATAAATCCTAAAGACATAATAATTGGTAATATAGGTTCTGCTATAGGTACTCATGCAGGACCTGGAACAGTTGCTATATTTTATTTAAGATAAATTATAGAAAAACTTTGTTAAATGTATAGCAAAATATTAAAAAAATAGGAATTCTAACATGTTAGAATTCCTATTTTTTTAATATAAAATTAATATTTATAATTTATAAAAATATAAAAATATATGATTTAATATAATTATCGAATATGCTCAATAATTGAGAAAAACAAGAGGAGGAAAACGATTGATTAAGTTATAATTTAAAAAAAATTATAAGGCAAAAGAATGTCGAAAAATTATAAAAAAAACATTTGGAAAAGTATTGATAAATTTATAACTTTCTCTTATAATAAACTTAAGAGATATAGAAAAACTTAATAATATACTGGAAGAAGGATATGGGAGAGAGCTAAATGCCGCCGAAGGGACAAACTTTATTTCTAGCCAAAGAATAAAGTGAAATTCTCAGGCAAAAGGACTATGTCTGGACAGAACTCTGGAATAAACAGAGAAGGCATAACCTTAGGGTATGACTTCTCTATTTTTTTACTGGATTTATACAGAAAATTCAAAAAAATAACCACTATAATGAGAGGAAAAGTGATATTAATGAAAATAATCACAAATAATCCATTAATACGACAAGAACTTAAAGATAAATTTACTATAGAATATATAAACTGTGATTATATGGGAATACTAATAAAATGTAGAGATTATATACATAAAAATTATAAATTATTAACTCATCCATTATCAGGAAGTGTAAAGCCAAATGAAACACCTTATAAATCTATAGCATTAGGTGAAGGAGATAGTCTTGATGTAGAAGCTCTGATGTTAATAGAAAAATCAATAGATACTGCTAATAAATTTAATAATAATTTTAAAACTCCTAATTGGAATGAAAAAATACTTAAAGATTTTCAAATAATAGATTATGATTTATTAAATAATGCTATTCAAAATGTAAATTTTGTTAGATAATAGGGTGTAGGGGTATATTATAAAAAAACAAAGGAGTGATATTATGGAAAATATCTATGATTTGATAATAATAGGGGCAGGACCAGCAGGACTTTCAGCAGGACTCTATGGAGCTAGAGCTAAAATGAAAACTTTGATTATAGAAAAAGATAAAACTGGAGGGCAAATAGTTACAACAGAAGAAGTTGCCAATTATCCAGGATCTGTTCCAAATGCTACTGGACCAAGCTTAATTGCTAGAATGGTAGAACAATGTGAAGAATTTGGAGCAGAGAAAATAAAAGATAATATAATAGAAGTTAATTTTGATGAAAAGATAAAGATTTTAAAAGGAGAAAAGGGTGAATATAAAGGAAAGGCTGTAGTTGTAGCTACAGGAGCAAGTCCTAGAAAACTAGGAGTTCCAGGAGAAAAAGAATTTACAGGAAAAGGGGTATCTTACTGCGCTACTTGTGATGGAGACTTTTTTACAGATTTTGAAGTATTTGCAATAGGTGGAGGAGATACTGCTGTTGAAGAAGCTATGTTCTTAACTAAGTTTGCTAGAAAAGTAACTATAGTACATAGAAGAGATGAATTAAGAGCAGCTAAGTCTATTCAAGAGAAAGCATTCAAAAATCCAAAACTAGAAATCATGTATAATACAGTTGTAAAAGAATTAAAGGGAGATGGAATACTAGAATCAATAGTATTTGAAAATAGAGAAACAGGAGAAATTTGGGAACATAAAGCAGATGAAGAAGATGGAACTATGGGAGTATTTGTATTTGTAGGATATATGCCTCAAACAGATTTATTTAAAGGAAAGCTAGAAATGGATGATAGAGGTTACTTATTAACAGATAATGAGATGAGAACTAATATACCAGGAGTGTTTGGAGCTGGGGATTGTAGACAAAAGGTCTTAAGACAGGTAGTTACTGCCACTGCTGATGGAGCTATAGCATCAATAATGGCAGAAAAATATATAGATGAAAATTTTGAAGAATAAAGGAGGGCTACAAATGTTATCACTTGATAAGAACACTTTTGAAAAAGAGGTTTTAGAAGAAGAAGGATATGTTTTAGTTGACTTTTGGAGTGAGGGATGTGAGCCATGTAAAGCTTTAATGCCTGACATTGAAGAATTATCAAAAACTTATGGAGATAAAATTAAATTCTGTAAATTAGATACTGCAAAAGCAAAAAGACTTGCTATAAAGCAAAAGGTTTTAGGACTTCCTACTATTGCTATATATAAAGGTGGCGAAAAAGTAGATGAAGTTACAAAAGATGATGCTAATAAGGCAAATGTAGAAAATATGATTAAAAAATATTTCTAGTTTTCTAAGCTTGGGATTAAAAAGTTTAATCCTAAGCTTTTAAATAAAAAGGGAGGTGACAGTATGCGTCTAGAACTTGGAAATATCTTTATTAAAGATGTACAATTTGGCGCTAAAACTAAGGTTGAAGGTGGAATTTTGTACATAAATAAAGATGAAATGATTAAAGAAATTGGAGGAGATGAGCATATAAAGTCAATAGCAATTGAAATTGCTCGTCCAGGAGAAAGTGTAAGAATAACTCCAGTAAAAGACGTTATAGAACCAAGAGTTAAAGTTGAAGGTCCAGGAGGTATATTCCCAGGGGTACTTTCAAAGGTTGATACTGTAGGAAGTGGTAAGACACATGTTCTTAAAGGAGCTGCTGTAGTTACTACAGGAAAAATAGTAGGTTTTCAAGAAGGTATAATTGATATGACTGGTCCTGGAGCTGAATATACTCCATTCTCAAAATTACTAAATGTAGTTGTTACAGCTGAGCCAGTAGATGGATTAAAACAACATGAACATGAAAAAGCTGTAAGAATGGTAGGATTCAAAGCTGCAGCATATTTAGGAGAGGCAGCAAGAAATGTTACTCCAGATGAAGTTAAGGTTTATGAAACAGAACCTTTACTTGAATCAGTTAAGAAATATCCTGATTTACCAAAAGTAGGATATGTTTATATGCTTCAAACTCAAGGATTACTACATGATACATATGTTTATGGAGTAGATGCAAAGAAAATAGTACCAACAATACTTTATCCAACTGAAACAATGGATGGAGCAATAATTAGTGGTAACTGTGTTTCTGCTTGTGATAAAAACCCTACTTATGTTCACGTAAACAACTCTATAATTGAAGATTTATATGAAAAGCATGGTAAAGAGATAAATTTTGTAGGAGTTATTATAACAAATGAAAATGTTTACCTTGCTGATAAAGAAAGATCATCAAACTGGACTGCTAAATTATGTAAATATTTAGGTCTAGATGGTGCAATAGTATCTCAAGAAGGATTTGGTAATCCTGATACAGATCTTATAATGAACTGTAAGAAAATAGAAAATGAAGGTGTTAAAACTGTTATAGTTACAGATGAATACGCTGGAAGAGATGGTGCATCTCAATCTTTAGCAGATGCAGATCCAAAAGCAAATGCAGTTGTTACAGGAGGTAATGCTAATGAAGTTATAGTACTTCCTCCAATGGAAAAAGTTATAGGTCACGTTGAATTTGTAGATACAATAGCTGGTGGATTTGATGGAAGTCTTAGAGAAGATGGAAGTATAGAAGTTGAAATTCAAGCTATTACAGGAGCTACAAATGAGACAGGATTTGGATATTTAACTACTAAAGGATATTAAAACAAGAGTATTAAATAAAAAAAGAAAGGATGAATATCATGGGATTATATGATGGTAAAAAAGTCATCATAATTGGTGACAGAGATGGTATACCAGGTCCAGCTATGGAAGAATGCCTTAAAGGAACTGGGGCTGAAGTAGTATTCTCATCTACAGAGTGTTTTGTCTGAACTGCTGCAGGAGCTATGGACCTAGAGAATCAACAAAGAGTTAAGGATTTAACTGAGAAGCATGGAGCTGAAAACATTGTTGTTCTTTTAGGTGCCGCTGAAGCTGAAGCTGCTGGTCTAGCAGCGGAAACAGTAACTGCAGGAGATCCAACTTTTGCAGGACCACTTGCAGGTGTTGAACTTGGACTTAGAGTATATCATGCAGTAGAACCTCAATTTAAAGGTGAGGTAGATGAGTCTGTATATGAAGAGCAAATCGGCATGATGGAAATGGTTCTTGAAGTAGATGAAATTATAGAAGAAATGAAAAATATAAGAGAAGAGTTTTGTAAATTTAACGATTAATTAAAAACCTGAGAGGGGGGACAAGTATGGAAAAAATAAAGGTAGTTCATTATATTAACC
>NZ_FRAE01000098.1 GCF_900142235.1 Tepidibacter formicigenes DSM 15518
CTAGAATCAAAGAGCAAGCTCTTATCTCCTCGCTCGACTTGCATGTGTTAGGCACGCCGCCAGCGTTCATCCTGAGCCAGGATCAAACTCTCAAAATAAACTTCGTTTATATCGCCAACGAAATCAAAGATTTCCGTTGCTCAAACTTGGCTTCATGTTTTATATCCAGAATCACGTGGTGTGATTCATTATGACCTACTGTTTAATTTTCAAAGTTCAATTTGTTTTTTCCTCTTGTCGAGGACAAGTAATAATATATCACCTTCATTTAATTACGTCAACACTTTTTTTATATTTTTCTTACAAAGTTTAATATAGAATCTCAAAATTAATGCAACAAATAATTAAAGTCGAGCACATAATGATTTACCTTACACCAATATAGATAGCTTAATACCTAACCATAATCTTTCGACCATAATCAAGCAGTTCACCACCCATATTGATGGTTCGTTCGACTATGCATAATACCTGTACAGCTATATACAACCTTTCGGCCGTATATAACCATTAATTATATAATCCCTCGACTTAATTATATAACCTGCGGCACTATGGATAATCTTAGCTCGACCCTATATGATAAGTTGGGATCTTATTATAATCAAATCTCAAAAATTCGACTATAATAAAACCTTTCCTAACCATATAAAATCTTCCCTCCGACTATATAACAGCCATATTAATAACCACTATATAATCTTTGGTCGACCTATATATACCACTATTAAATAGCACATATAAATCTTCGCTCAACCATTATATACCCGACACTATTATAATAACCATTTACTAAATAATTTATACATAAGTTTTTAAAAATTATTATTCAAACACAATTTCTATATTTTTATAACCTAAATCTCTTAATATGTTTTCTAGAAGTAATTTTGTATTTTTACTTGCTTCTTCCAAAAATCCATCTTCAATTAATTTCTTTTCAATATTTTCTTTTTCCTTTGATATTTCATTGAATACATCTTTTATACTCAATTTATTAAATAAAGAGTTTTTTTCATCATATATGTATATATTTTTTTCATCTATATTATGATTTAATATTTTAGGTTTACTTAATTTTATTTTTATTTTTTCTTTTTTATTTTCAAGTATTTCAATATTTTCTATATCAACACCAGCTTTTATAGTTCCTTCATACTTTATTAAAAAAGATTTTTGAGTAAAAGGTATTTTTATATCCTGTATTTTTTTATTTTCTTTAAAAGCTATTATATTACTGTAATAATATTTTGTTGTGGCAAGCTCTTTTATTTTAGATATTCTATCTAATATTACAGTTGAATCTTTCTGTTTATTATTTGTAATATTAATATTTAAAAGTATAGTAAAAGATATAAACATTAAAAATAAAATTGTCAGAATTTTATTTTTATTTGTTTTTTCTATCAATATACCATCTCCTTTTGATATAATAATATTTTGAAGATTTAATATAAACGTAAAATGTCGAAAGGAGTAATTGCCAATGTCAACTTTAGTATTCGGTCATAAAAATCCAGATACTGATTCAGTAACTTCAGCAATAGCCACTTCTTATCTTAAGAATAAGTTAGGTTTTGATACTAAACCATGCGTATTAGGAAATATAAGAAAAGAGGCTAAATTTGTACTTGACTACTTTAAATTATCATACCCTACTTTGATAGAAAATGTCAAAACTCAAGTTAAAGACTTAAATTATGACAAAATAGAAGGAATTAGTGCTGATTCTTCTATTTTACACGCTTATAAACTAATGGAAGATAGTCATTTAAGAACATTACCTATAATAGATGAAAACAAAAAATTATTAGGTATAATTACTATGAAAGATATAGCTATGCAGCTTATAAGAGGTGATGTTAATCATATAAAAACTTCTCTTTCAAATATAGCATCTGATTTAGAAGGTAAAGTTCTTGTAAATTGTCATGATATTGTAAATGGTAAATTGTCTATAATAGCTTTTTATTATAAAACTATTGCAGGTACATTATCTGAAAAAGATATTATAATTGTCGGAGATAGATACGATATTATAGAACATGCTATTGATTCAAAAGTTCAATTAATTATTATAACTGGTGGAAATGAAATTCCAGAAAAATATTTAAATTTAGCTAAAGAAAATAACGTATCTATGATTTGTGTTCCTTCTGATACTTATACAACTTCTAAGTTAATCAATCAAACTAGCTTTGTATCATCTATAATGAAATCTGATATTTTGAAATTTGAAGAATGTGAATACATAGATGATATAAAAGAGGATATATCAAGTACTAATTTTAGATATTATCCTGTTGTAAATAAAGACAATGTATTCTTAGGTTTTATAGGAAGAAAACACCTTTTAGATTCTAATAAGAAAAAGGTTATATTAGTTGATCACAACGAATCAGCTCAAAGTGTAGATGGTTTAGATCAAGCTGAAATACTTGAAATTATAGACCATCATAAAATTGGTGGTATATCAACTTCTATACCTATAAACTTTAGAAATATGACTGTTGGAAGTACCTGCACTATAGTTTATAATATGTTTAAAGAAAACAATATAGAAATACCTTATGAAATTGCAGGATTACTTTTATCAGGTATAATATCAGATACTCTTTTATTTAAATCTCCAACTACTACAGATATAGACAAAAAAGCTGTAGTAGAGCTTAATAAAATATTAAATTTAGATTTAGAAAAATATGCTATGGAAATGTTCAAATCAGGTACATCTCTTGAAGGATATAGCATAGAAGAAATAGTTAATATGGACTTTAAAGAATTTAATCTTGAAGGATTAAAAACAGGTATAGGCCAAGTATTCACTTTAGATATAGATTCAATATTTAATAAGAAAGATGAGTTCTTAGATTATATAAATAATACAAAATATGATATATGTCTTCTTGCTATAACTGATATATTAAAAGAAGGATCTTATTTATTGTATAAAGCTAAAGATAAACTAATTTCTACTGCATTTAATATAGAAGCTAATCAAGGAGTTTTCGTTGATGGAGCTGTTTCTAGAAAGAAACAATTAGTTCCAAAATTAACTGAGGCTATAAAGATAGCTAAATAATAACAAAAATACCAGTCACATTTTATAATGACTGGTATTTTTATTTCTCTAGAATTTTTGAAAGCTTACAGTTATCAACCTTTTATCTAGCATTTCCAGCAAGAATTTTAGATTAATTTATATCTCTTAATATATAAAACCCACGATTTAAAAAATCGTGGGTTTTATATAGCCTGAAGTAGAAAATATCCTACATTTTTTCTGCTTCTTCATATTCAGTTCCAAAAGTTTCAACTGTAACTTTTTTCATTTTTTGATCTTCAAATGGTTTATCACTATAATCTCTATCTACATTAACTATTCTATCTACTTCTTCCATTCCTTCTGTGACTCTACCAAAAGATGCATATTGTCCATCAAGATGTGGAGATTTTGCAACCATTATAAAAAATTGAGAACCAGCAGAATTAGGATCCATAGTTCTAGCCATGGAGATTACTCCTCTTTCATGCTTCAAATTATTTGTGTGACCATTCATAGTAAATTCACCTTTTATAGAATATCCAGGTCCTCCCATACCAGTACCTTGAGGGCATCCCCCTTGAATCATAAATCCTGGTATTACTCTATGAAAAGTAACCCCATCATAATATCCCTTTTGTACTAAAGATACAAAGTTTCTAACCGTATTAGGAGCTATATGTGGATAAAGCTCAACTTTTATAATATTTCCATTTTCCATTTCAATAGTAACTATTGGATTTTTTTGCATTTTTATATTCACTCCTTCTTATGTATTCTTAATAATTATATCAAATTTTTAATCTCTAGTTTTAATTATTTCGCATTCTAAATTTAATATTTCATTTATTTCTTTTTCTTCTAATTTGCTAAATATTTCTTTTCTATATTTTTCTCCTAAAAGATTTTTAGACCTTAAGTTATCTTCTACAATATCTGTCCAATTGATTTTCTTTCTATTGTAATATAAATCATAATCTACTATTCTCATTCCATCTTCTAAAAATTCTGACCCTACAAGTATCTTCTTTATATATTTAGGATTATAAAATGTAAAAAATCTAACTCTATATACTCCAACAGCCATAAACAATCTTGGATAATCTTTTGTCCATGACTCCCCTAGTATGAATCCTAATTCTAGTCCTTCTAATATTTTCAAAAGCCTTTCGTAATGTAATTTATATGCACCATATCTATCATATATTTTAATTTCTATTTCATACCAGTCTCTATTATCAAGTCCCGCATTTAAATATTTTAATGCATGTATTCTTAATTTCTTAAATATATCTGAATATTTTTCTTCTATAAATAAAGATTTTTCGTGTATATCTTCTAAATACATAATTTTATTTAAAGGTTTCTCAGTAAATGCAAGTATAGTTCCTTTATCATTATAATTATCAAGTAAATCAATAATATTTCCTTCTACAGCTTTATAATCTTCTTTTACTTTTACTAGTATTTTATCAATATCTCCAAAAATTCTCATAAAAATAATTCTAGGAGCAATTCTTGAAAAAGTTATATCCTCTTTTATTTTATTATTTAATACTTTACACAAAATAATATCAGGATCTTCTTTTATTATTAAAGTATCAATACATTCACTGCACTTTACTACCTCTTTAACTTTTTCTACTAAAAATATAATAGTATATTCTTCGCCAGCTTCTTGAAAAGCTGTAGTTAAGCTTGCTTCTTTAATTGCCTTTAACTCATTTACAAAATACTCTTTTAGCTTATCTATGTTTTTACTTTCAATTATTAAAGATTTAGGCCCTCTTCTAATTATAGAAAACATTGTATCCCCCCTATAAACCTACTTTTCCTTTTCCAAGTCTTTCATCATCTAATCCAAAAGGATAAGGAAGATTTGTTACTTCTCCATTGTCAACATCTATAATATTAATACTTTCTATCCCATTTAAATATACTCTTTCTTTATCTATTTTATTTTTTATGCTGAGATCGTGACCAAATAAATTATATTCTAAAGGATTTTTAATTATTTCATCAGAGTAGTGACTTATTCTTAAGTTTAAATTTTTTATTTTTATATTTTTACTTTTCTCTACTATATGAATTCTTTTAGACAGTTTCTTTATAGTTTCTTTTTCGTCGTGATTTCCCACACATACATATATTTTCTTAGCTTTTGAATTTTCAAGTATATCTACTAATATTCTTAATCTTTTTGTATATGTATATAAAGAATAATGACAAAATTCAAGTTTTATATTGTCAACCAAATCTCCTGTATGAATAATATAATCTGGTTTTAATTTTTTTATAACCTTTTTTAAAGGATAAAAAAAACTATATGGTGTGTCTGATATATGTAAAATTACTTCTCCTTTTCTATCTTTTAAGCATTTGGGTATATATACAAAACCAATAGCTCTATATAATGTAATTTTAAAATTTTCCATATAATCATCCTCTTTAGTTATATATTTATTTTTTATTATACTTTATCCAAGAATAATTTAAAATATTTCGAAATCTCAAATTATTAAATGTTTAATAATAATTTTTTATGGTATATTTTATTTAAAAAGGGAGATGAGTTATATGAGACTACATATACTCAAAAGACAAATCGAAAATACTAGAAAAAGATTAAATATGATGTTAAATGATAAAAATATTATTAAAACTAATGGGGAAGTTTTAAAGTTAAGCCAAGAACTAGATGTTTTAATAAATGAATATATATACTTAAAAAAAGATGATGAAATATAGCAGAACAAAATATCACTTCGTGATACTCTCAGATGAGTAGCAGAGCTACTCATCTGTATTTTTTGAAACTAATTCACCATTACATTTTGGACATATAAGTATAGGCATTTTTACTTCAAAATTCTCAATATCACAACCAGAAGCAAAAAAGTCATCTTCAATAAATTCATCAATAATAAACCTAGGTACATCTTCTTCAAATCTACACTCCAAACATTGATATCTGTAAGTCTTCTCGTCTGTTTCTATCCCAAAGGGATACGCTTCCTCGTCCTCTCCCATATCTAGGAAGTTCTCTTTCTCTAAATCTTTCATTATCGGGTAT
>NZ_FRAE01000046.1 GCF_900142235.1 Tepidibacter formicigenes DSM 15518
TTCGTAAGATCATTTGTTTTTTCTTTTTGAAATTCCAAAATTACCCCTCCTATTTTTCATATGTAACATTTTGTAATTAGCATATGCTAATTACAATTATAGTATTCATTTTTATTATTGTCAAATGCCAATTATGATTATTAACAAATATTTTTAATTTATACATTTATAGATAAAAAAATTCGCTTCATGCTATCGCATGGCTCATGTCGCCAACGAGTCCTAACGGACTCCGTTGCTCAAAATAGTTGATACTTTTATTCAGTTACCAAAGTTATCAACAGTTTAAAAAATTTATAGTTTCCTATAGAATAAAAAGTCCCGATTTGTTTTAAAACCATATCGGGACTTTTTATTCTAGTTCATTATTGAATTATATAATCTGTAAAGCATCACAGCAGCTTGTGCTCTTGTTGCTTTTTGCTTTGGAACAAAAGATTTCTCATCTATTCCATTAATTATTCCTTCTCTTACTGATGTAGCAACTCCTTCTTTTGCCCAAGAAGCTATTTTTTCTTTGTCTTTAAATACATTTAATTCTTCAATTTTTGCCCTTTTATATCCTTTTCTCTCAAGAACACTAGCTATAATTTTTGACATTTCTTCTCTAGTTATATCTCCATTTGGATCAAATACAGTATCCCCTTTACCATTTATTAATCCATTTGAGTATGCAGACGCTATTGATTTATAGTACCAATCATTTTTATTTACATCTTCAAATGGAATTTCACTATCACAATCTACACATTTTAACATTCTTGTAATTAATGCTGCAAATTCTGCTCTTGTTATATTATCATTTGGGCTGAATTTATTATTTTCTTTTCCATTTACTATTCCCTTAGCTGCCATTATTTCTACTGCATCTTTTGCCCATTTAGTATTTTCTAAATCACTAAAGCTTTTAGTGTATTCCTTAGCAAAATATTTACTAAAGTGGTTTGTAATAAATTTTACAGTTTTAGTCTCACTATCGTAAACCCCACCCATAGGTTCTAAATTTTTATTATCATTTATATAAAATACTGTAATATTCTCTTTATTTTTAATATCACCTTTATAAGGAATACTTACTTCAATCGGCTCTTTAAATTTAGTTATATTCTCATTTCCAACTTTTGCTTCAAAATTTACTACCACACTATTGCTTGGTATGTGAATACTTATATTTTTAGATAAATCTGAAGTATTTATCTTTTTAGCTTTTAAAGTTATATCTTTTCCTTTATCAAATGTATTTGATTTTATATTAAATGATGCTATATTTGTCTTTACTTCTATTTTATCTAATCCACATTCCATAATTTTTGATTCTAGGCTAATTTGTGCTTCTCCCTTATTTTTAGATACAACATTTAATATCAATTTCTTTTCTAAAGCTCTATTAACTTCTATATTATTTTTTTCTAGCTTTTGTTCCATATCTTTAACTTTGTTTAATATCTTCTGAGCCATATTTTTTACTTCATCTGCTTTTATTTTATTATCTTCAATATTTTTAATAGCTACTTTATTAATTACTTGTTGTGCTAATTTTACTGTTTTTTCATTTAATTTTTTTGTATTTTCTTTTCCTAGCTTTTCAACTAAATCTCCAGCAGATTCAATTTCACTATTTACAATACTATCTATATCATTTTCATCTTCTATTTCACCAACTAATTTTAATGTTAAATCTATATTTTCTACTGCAACAGTGCTTATTTCTTTTTTAGAATTTTCATCTGATATTTTTTCAGCTGATTTAACAAGAGATTTTATTAACAGTTTGTTTTTATCAGCTATATTTTTAACTTCATATTTAGAATCTACTTTCTTTAATGCTTTGTTCATTATTTTTGATACATCTTTTACATGATTTATTAGCTTTTTAGCATCTTTTTCTGTATTTATATCATTTGCCTTTTTATTTAATATATCAACTGCATCTTCTACTGCTTTTGTAATTTCACTTTCACTTGAATCTTTAGCAATTATAACTTTATATAAATCCTTATATTCATCATTTGAAATTACATCGTCTACCTTTTCATCTTTTTCACTCTCTTTATTATTCATACTAGTATTTCTATCGTCTTTTGTATAATCAACTGTATAGTACCACTCTATTTTCTGACCTTTTCTTACTTCAATAGAATCAGCACCAACATCAGGTGTCTTTCCATCTACATTGTACAACCAACCACTTTTTGCACCCTTATCTCCATTTGCCAATCCATCTATGCTCTCTACAAATCCTCCACTTATATCATAATCTATATCATTTTTATTTAATATCCTTTTAGTAATATCAAGTACTGTGTCATTTTCCTCTATTTCAACTTTTGTTTTTCTTATAATATATCCTTTATATCCCTTTATAGAAATATACACTGTATCTTTTTTATCAACTGGAATATCTTCATCATCAAAATTTCCTATAGATATACTTTTTGTTCCTTTATCATTTCCCACATTTACAGAACAATTATAAGTTTTTCCTTTTTCCAATTGTACATTAAATTCTATTTTTCCAGCTAAATCTGTTACTCCTTGATCTATATAATACTTTCTATTAGAATCACTTATAGTTATAGTAGTAGGTTTATTTTTTTCTCCACAAATATTAATTTTTGTAACATTATCATTAACAGTATAATCAATGCTCACTTGGGCAAAAGAAGGAAAAACTAAAGATAATGTTAGTATTAATGATATAAATAACTTTTTCATTCTTTCCCTCCTTTTACTCAACATCTACTTTTATTTCCTTTGCCAAAGGAGTTTTATTATCAAAGTTATCCCAAAGCATGCCTTTTACTTCAAACTCACCTGAAGTAGGAATTAAAAAACCACCAGCAAATTCTTCTGTAGCACCTGCATTAATAGTTTTAGTCATAAATGTATAAGTATACAGTTCCTTATTATTTCCATTTAATTTGTATAAAGCAACAATATAAGTTACTTTTTTATCATCATTTGTATTATTTGTTAAATCTACATTAAGCTGAGCTTCACTTCCTCTTTTAAAATCTGAATATCCATTTCTTTTTAATTCAAAGTCATATTTAGGCTCTTCTACATCACTTCCTGTATTTATTTCATAATCTTCATGAACATGATGAGTTAAATTTTTATACATAGATTCTCCATTATATAAGTCAGCTAAAGCACTAAAAGCTTGTTTCGTAGAATAATCATTATAAGCACTATCAATAGTTGATTTAAATTTATTTCCTTCTTTAAACTTTAATAAAGCATCTAACATATTTTCATTTTTAGTCCATTCTTCAGATAATGGATTTATATCAAGAGCTATTAAAGCCTTAATAACCATAGCAATTGATTCACTACTTTCTCCATCATATCCTGGAAAACCACCTGTTGGCAATTGTTCTTTCTTAATATAATCTAACCCAGCTTGAATAGACTCTTCAACACCTTCAGTATTTCTATGATTTGCAAGAGCAAATAAAGCCATTGCAGCAGAATCTACACCATCATACTGTCCTCCGAATTTTCCATAGTTATCTACATCATTTATATCAGTATTTTGATATGTTTTTAAAGCATGCATTGCACTATTTACATCATATTCTTCTTGTGCTAAATCTAATGCTAATACAGCAAATGCTTGAAATGATACATACGCCTCATCACCTGATTTTTTTATAAACTTTCCAGCATTTTCACCTGTAAGCACTTGTGAATCTTTAAGCATTTTTACATAATCTTTCCCATTACAGTTTCTAGGATCTTTTCCTGCAGATAGTAATCCTATAATATTATATGCTATTTTTGCAACACCATCATTATCATTTACTTCGTAATTATATTTATCCTTTATCTTTTGCATCTCTTCATCTGTTTCACTTACTACGTAATAAGCAGACGCTTCCCAGCTTTCTAGTTCATTTTTACTATTATAATTAACCTTTAAATCATCTATAGCATTTTTTACTTTTTCAATTACATCTTTTTCTCCTACATAAATAGTTTTTCTAACTAAATTTGGATAATCTCCTATTTCAACCTTATGAATTCCTTTTAAGTCGAAACTATATTCTCCATCTGAATTAGTAGTTGCATTACCGATATAACTTATTTTTAAATCTACATCTGAATATGGATTAATTTCACTCAAACTCTTTCCGCTTACAGTTAATTGTACTTGTTTATCATTTTTCTCTACATTAATTTGCGGTATAAGAGTTTTTTGTTTACTCCAATCAGAGCTATACTTAGCAACATATATAACAGCTTCATCAACATCATTTAATTTATACTGACTTACCGACTTTGAAATATCAATTTTATTATCTTTAACATAATAATTCATCCATGTTTCATTATTTTTAGAATCAGGAGTTTGTCCAAATAATGTAGTTATAAAACCATTTGATATAGAATTTCCTAAGCTATTAAAATATTCATCACAATAAACTTCATCTGTAACAGTTACTTCTTTGTCATATAAAGTTCTATCTTTTCCTTCTACTCTTACTCTTACTTTATGTGATTCTTGCCCATAAGACTTAATTTCTCCAAAAGGAATAAATCCAAGTACTAAAGAAAATATTATTAATAAACTCAACAACCTTTTTTTCACAAATATAACCCCCTTAAATTTTTACTTCACTAATTTATATATAATTTCAGCACATTGTGCTCTTGTAGCATTTTTATTTGGATTAAAGTTTTTATAAAGTAAGTTATTATCCTTAGCAACCTTTACATATCCATCATACCAATTCTTACCTTTAACAGCTTTTGCCTTACTTTCAAGCCCCTTAGCTCTAACCACCATGGCAGCAACCTGTGCTCCTGTTATTTTATCCTCTGGTGCAAACTTTTTATTTCCAATCCCATTTATATATCCTTTTTTAACCGCAACATTAACAACTTTATTTGCCCAGTGATTTTTAAGGTCTGTAAACTCATTAGTTTTATATTTAGCTTGACTTTGAAGTCCTAATCCATAAACTAAGAATTTTGCAAATTCTCCTCTTTTAACACTATTATTAGGCTTAAATGTTTTATCAGAATATCCTGATACAACCCCTTTATCTACTAAATACATTATTTCTTTATATGCATAATCACTTTGTTTTAAATCTTTAAATCCTTTACTCTTTAAATTATGTAATTTCTCAAATATAGAAGATTTATTGTTATAATCATTAAGTGCTAAAAGTCCATGATAAGTTGCCATATAATTTCCTTTTTTACTTGATTTTAAATGTTTAAATGATCCATTGCTAAGTCTATACTCTAAAAGCTTATCAATATATTTTTTATCTACATTTAAACCAAACTTAACTTTTGCAAGTATGTACCAAGCTATTGTTTCACAGCTTTCTTTTTTATCTATATTTTTCTCTATAAATTCAAACCCTTTCTTTACCTCTGATGAATTTGAATTAAGTCCAAGCACATTATAAGCAACAAGCCCCATGGCAGTCATATCTAAATCTGAATTTTTATCCCCTATAAATATAGGAAATCCTCCATCACTATTTTGATTTGATTTAAGATAACTTAAAGCTTTATCTTTATTGTAATTTTCCTCATCAGCTACATATAAAGCTATAACAGCCCATATATGTCCATTTAAAAGATCATTACCAGTTCCATCTATGTAGTCTGAAAATCTACCACTACTGCTTTGAGCTTTTATAATTTTTTGAGCAGTTGATGAAACATCCTTTCCAATAGCTCTTGCACCTAAAATATACTTTTCATAATCAGTTATAACTTTTGAATCAACAGAAGATAAGCTCTTTTTTGATACATCTTTACCACTTGAATAAAGTGCTAAAATACCCCATTCATCTAGTTTCTGCTTTTCTAAATAATTTGCAGTAGAACTTACATCAACTGCAAAACAAAAATTAGTAAACAACATTAAAATAGTAATCGTTAAAGCTATAATTCTTTTCATAAATTCACCCCCAAGTTTATTTGATTTTTTCAACAGGAATTTCGCTATAGCTTATCCTATCCTTAAATCTAGATAATATATTTATAAAATCCTTTCCAAGCAAATACATAAATGTAAAATTTCCTAAAGAATGCATCAAATCAAAATAAAATGATGATATATAAACTGCAATAAAGCTCTTTATACTAAGAGGTTTTACAAAAAACAACCAATGCCATATATTCATAATGTAATCAAATAAAAATCCCCACATAAAAGCAAATATACTTAAAAATAACCTTGAAGGATTTTTAATAAATTTTTTAAGTATTCCTGCACTAGCTCCTGCAAGCCCCCAAGATATCATCTGCCATGGCGTCCAAGGGCCTTGTCCTAAAAAAGTATTAGAAACCAAAGTAGCCATTGCCCCTACCATAAATCCAAATGAAGATCCAAACACATACCCACTTATTATAACTAAAAAAGTAGTTGGCTGAACATTTGGAAGAGCTGCAAAAGGAACTCTACCGACTCCTGCTAGTGCTGCCATACTTGCTATTAAAGAAATCTCCTTTACCGAAACTTTTTTTCTTTCATAAGATACAAAAACTGCTGCAAAGGAAAAAATTAAAACTCCCACAGATAACAATGAATAATTCATATTAAATAGCCCCTTTTATCAAACTATCACCAGTTATATTAAGTGCATCATCTAGAGTTAATATATTATCAACATATCCACTAAAAAGCTTATTAATTTGTGTAGAGTAATATATTCCTGAGGTTAAAACATCATATTTTGATCCAACTTGAGCTATACTTCCATCAAATATAAGACAAGCTCTATCACAAAACTTACTCGTAAATTCAACATCATGAGTTACAAGTATTATTGTTTTTCCTCTATTTTTTAAATCAAGTATAATATCTCCTAACTTTTCTTTTAAATCCTTATCAAGACCACGAGTTGGCTCATCAAGAATTAATATATCAGGCTCCATAACAAGTATGGATGCTATAGCTACTCTTTGCCTTTCTCCTCCACTTAAATCTCTAGGATTTTTATCTTTATATTTATAAATATCTAGAGTTTTAAGCGACTTTTCAATTATTCCATAATCTTTGATACCTTTATTATCAAGTGTATATTTCAATTCCTCATAAACCGAATCATTAAATAAATAATCATTTGGGTTTTGAGATAAATACCCAACTACT
Source organism: Tepidibacter formicigenes DSM 15518 (assembly GCF_900142235.1). Classification (GTDB taxonomy): domain Bacteria; phylum Bacillota; class Clostridia; order Peptostreptococcales; family Peptostreptococcaceae; genus Tepidibacter; species Tepidibacter formicigenes. The sequence goes on from NZ_FRAE01000046.1 coordinate 7,121, forward strand.
CCTTTAACAGATAACTTACCTTTAGTTGGCTTTAACAATCCAGATATATTTTTAAGTAGTGTAGATTTTCCTCCTCCATTTTCTCCAAGTATTCCTAATACTTCCCCTTTATACACACTTAAATTTATTCCTTTCAAAGCATGTTTACCATTTTCATAAATAAAGTTAATATCTTTAGCAATTATTACTTCTTCTTTTTTAGTTTCACTAAATTTAACTTCTTTTTTTGATATATTATCTTTAAATAATTTTCTCAATTTTTTTCTTCCCTCTTTTACAGTAAAAGGTATATTTTTATATCCTTTTTTAACAAAATAATCACAAACAGAAGGTAAGAAATTTTTATCTTTTTTATTACTCCAAAATACAAATTCTTCTGGCTCTCCATCAAATACTAAGCTTCCATTTTCCATAAATAATATTCTATCTGCTAAATGAAAGCATCTATCAATTCTTTGCTCAATTAAAACTATTGTATATCCAAGCTCTTCATTTAATCTTTTTAAAATATTTAATATTTCTTCTGAAGATATAGGGTCAAGCTGAGATGTTGGCTCATCTAAAACCAAAAACTTATATCCCATAGAAATAACAGACCCTATTGCAACCTTTTGCTTTTGACCACCTGACAATTCATAAGTTTTCTTATCCTTTATGTCATATATATTAAGAAAACTTAGTGCTTCCATTACTTTTTTTCTCATAGTTTTATAATCAGTTCCTATATTCTCAAGTCCAAAAGCTAATTCTCTTTCAACCTTATCCATTACAAGCTGCTTTTCTGGATCTTGAAAAACCATTCCGACATCAGTATTTCCTTCTACTTTTCCCTTTATTTTACCTCCATAAAACTGAGGAACTATTTTGTTAAACACTCTACCTAAAGTAGATTTACCAGAGCCTGAGCTTCCAATTAGTAATATAAATTCCCCTTCTTTTATAGATACATTGATATCCTTTAAAGCAGGATCTTCTTTTCTAGGATAATAATAAGTTAAATCATGTATCTGAAAAACTTCCACTTCTTACACCCCCAAATCAAGAAAGAATGAATAAGTAATATTAAGTCTATATAGATTAAAAAAATCATATCCTTATACTTTAAAAAGTTTAATTCATTATAAGGGTCATAAAATCCTACCTTTAAGGATAATCCATAGAAAAATATACATATTAAAATAAAAGTAATAAAGTTAAATATATAGTCTACTCTTTTAATTTCTATTTGAGAGTAAGAAGTTCTTTTTCCCTTTCCATATCCTTTAGAATATAATGCCTCTGCCCTATCTAGAGAGCCTTCAAGAGTTGATATTAGAATTACTTTTAAAAATGGATAGTACATTTTGACTTTTTTAAATATATTTTTCTGATTGAAGTTTACTCCTCTTAAAATCATTACATCTCTTACTCTAACTATTTCAAGTCTCAATCTATGAAGTATATTTGTAGTCATAGATAAAGTTAGTGTAAATTTGTGAGCAAACCTTGAAAAAAAGCTGAATGAATCATCTGAATCAATCATAAGACTATAAAGCAAGAATATCAAAACTATACAAATAAGCTTAAGCCCCATATTTGCTCCAAATACTATAGACTCTAAAGTTATTCTTATTTTTCCTATTATAGGTATTCTAGAACTTTTATAAATTATAGTTCTGCCATAATGCGTAACTAAAGGATTAATCATCATAATCCAAAATGCACTATATAAACTATATATTATTGATTTTTTTAAATTTTTTCCTCCATCTAACAAAAGTATATTAAAAATTACAATAACTACTATAGAAAATATATAAATAGGATTAGAATATGCTAATGTCAAAAGAAATAAAGTAGCTGTATAAAATATCACAGTAAATGGATGCATATTTAACATAAAATCACCTAATTCTTCGTTGGAATATTTATCACTCTATTACCACTTATAACAGCAGAAAACATTCCTTTAATTTTTTCTGGTGTTTTATAAAGAATAGCCACAGCATCTTTTATACTTTGTTCATCATTACCCGTTATAATCCATAAATTAGAACCTGTTCCATACCCCTTTGGTATAGCTACAATTACTGCTGCCTTTTCATATTCTTTTGAAATTTCTTTATTGTAATTTAAAGCTTTTACTTTATTTTCTATTTTGAAAAACATTCCATTATTTTTACTATTATAAATATCACTTATATAGCTTATTTTAGAAACTTCATCCCACTTCCCAATAACTATAGTATTTACTTCTTCGTTTTCTATATCTTTTTCATCTAATTTTTTTTGTTCTGAATGTTCAAGTCCTTTTTCTTTTAAAAACTCCAATAGTTTTTCACTATCTTCTTTAAATTCCTTTGAATATCTTATTTCTGCCTTTAATATATTTCCTTCATATCCATTTGTAAAATTTTTAGGATAAGCTCCTATTATACTTGATATGTACATCTCGTTACTCCAGTCATGATAGTCCCATATAACACTATCTCCCGGATTTAAATAATAATCATCTGCTCCAACTTGTGCTAAGTTTCCATTTACATAATAAAACCAGTCTAATTTTTTCTTGTTTTTAGAACCTGTAAATCCCGATTTAATACCATTTATAGAACTTATAAATCCTCCACCATATGCAGTTTCTATTTCTAAGTTTTCCTCCATAACTTCCATAACACTAGTATCCTTTTTAAATCCTAATTCTTCATCATATATTTGTTCATTTCCAAAATCTTTAGATACAATTAAATTAATATTTTCATTTCCTGAAACGCTTGTATCACTACAACCTATTAATGAAAAAGTTAAGATTATAGCTATAAAAAATATAAATACTTTTTTCATATAAATACCTCCCCAAAAATTAATGACCCTATCTAAAAAGATAGGGTCAAAGTATATATGCATAACAAATAGACATGCTTAATTGCACATTTTTTTAAATTACACATATATCTTCAACCCCGTATAAGTCGTAAGGTAATCGAAGAATGCCATGGCAGATATTCTGGCTTGTGGATCATATTCAAACTGCGCCTTCCCAAATATTATTCAGTGGCATATTGCAGCTCTCATCCCCCTTACAGTTGGAGTTACAGCAAAGGATTTTCACCTTTTTCCCTAAACCAAGACATCGTTTTAAATTACAATTTATATTGTACCATTTTATTATAAAATATGACAACACATATCCCCCGACTACATTCGACAGTTTTTAGCAAAAGAAAACTGCTAGCCTTTGCTAGCAGTTCCTTAGTTCATTATTAATTTATACAATCTATAAAGCATTACAGCTGCTTGAGCTCTTGTAGCCTTTTCATTTGGTCTAAATGTTTTATCTTCCATTCCAGTAATTATTCCTTCTCTTACTGATAAACATTATCATATTTCATCATCCTACTGATTAATACAGAAAATTCAGCTCTAGTTATATTGTCATTTGGCTTAAATTTGTTAGGCTCTTTTCCTTTTATTATTCCTTTTTCCGCCATGGCATTAACAGCTTCTTCAGCCCATTTACAATCATCTAAATCTATAAATTTTGTTATAGGTCTATTTATAAAATATCTTCCATAATTAGTTACAGCAAATTTAATACTATGAGTATATTCATCATATTTTCCAACAATAATTTTAGATAAATCTCCTTCTATGGATGAGTATATTTTCTTTACTCCATTATCCACTATATATATCATTAAAGGTTTTTTATCCACACTAAGTATTGTTTTATATCCCTTTTTTTCTTTTAGATAATTTGTTTTATCCACATATAATCCTCTATTGTTGATATTTTTAGAAAACTCAGAATCTGTAAATTCCAACGAAAACGTTTCCTTTGTAATTCCACCTATAATATCCTTCTGTGGATACATACACCACATATTAACATCTTTAGGTAATTTATCCACAAACTTATCTACAATATACACATCATAATCTTTATAACTTTCATTATACTCAATTTACTCAATTGCAAAATCAGCTTGTATATTTTTAATACTTAACAGTGCATTTTTAATATATTTATTTGTACCTACATACAAAACTTTTTTCTTATATTCATAAGCTTTTTCTTTTTTTATTTCATTCATAGTAGCTTCTTTTTCTTTAAAGTTATTTATAAGTGTCTATATTTAAAATATCATTTAAATTTGTTTTTCCATCTCCTTTTAAGTTTTCAAGCTCTTTTATTATGTTATAAAAATTTTCTTTTCCCCCCAATATAATTTCCTATAAATCAAAAAAACCTTTTCCAATTCAGGAAAAGGCTTAGATATATATCTTCCCTTCCTCTAAGTCGGAGGATTCAAGAAGAGTTAAACGACAGGTCTTCTGGCTTACGGATCATATTCAGACTAAGTCTTCCCAGATTTTCATCCAGTGACACTTTTTTAGTCCTCATCCCCGATTACAGCTGCGACTACAGCAAGTGGCTCTCACCCTTTTCCCTAAATCGTTAAACTTTTTTAATTGTTGTATGCTAATTCCATCATAACATTTATTACCATAATGTCAATTAATTAGTATATATTGTTAATTCTTCAAGTTCATCAAGTAGATTTTCAAACTTTTTAAGTGCATTAAAAACAGATTTTGTACTACTTAAATCTACTCCTGCTTTTTTCAATATATTAATTGGATAATCAGAACCACCTGAAGCTAAAAATTCTAGATACTTTTCTTTTGATTTTTCATCATTTAAAATATTTTGAACTAAAGTTATACCAGCACTACATCCTGTAGCATACTTATACACATAAAAGTTACTATAAAAATGAGGAATTCTACTCCACCATACTTTAGAAAGCTCATCCACATAAAAATCTTCTCCATAGTATTTTTTCATTAATTTCCCCCATATATCATTTAAAGCATCAGCAGTTAGAGCCTCTCCTTTTTCTACTTTTTCATGAATTGTTTTTTCAAATTCAGCATACATTACTTGAGTATATATACTTCCTCTGATTAAATCTATATATCCTTCTATGAAATGTAATTTCTCACCTTTTGTTTTTGCATTTTTTATTAAATACTCAAATAAAAGAGCTTCATTAGTAATAGATGCAACTTCCGCTGTAAATATAGGATAGTGATAGTTTATATAATTTTGTTTTTTACTAGAATAATAACTATTCATTGCATGTCCCATCTCATGAGCAAGTGTTGATACACTATCTAGTGTATTATTGTAATTTAATAAAACAAATGGATGTGTATCATAAGTTCCCCATGAATATGCTCCACCTCTTTTATTTTCTTTTGAATATACATCTACCCACCTATTATTAAGTCCATATCTTAAATCATCAATATATTTTTCTCCAAGAGGAGATAAGGCTCCATACAATATATTCTTAGCCTTTTCATAATCTATTTCTAAATCACTTTGAGATATAGGTACATACATATCATAATAATGAACCTTATCTATATTTAATACTTTTTTTCTTAAGTTTACATATTTGTGAAGAGGTTTTAAATTGTTATTTACTACATTAATTAAATTGTTATAAAGACTAACATCAATATTATCACTATCTAAAGAAGCCTGAAGAGCTGATTTATAATCTCTTGCCTTTGAATAAAATATATTTTTATTCACTTCTCCTGATAGTGTTCCTGATAAAACATTTATATTTTTTTTATAGCTTTTAAATTCTTCTTCAAATGCTTTTTTTCTTGTTTCACGATTATCATTTCTAAGAATCTTATTGTATTCTCCTGGTGTTAAATTAGTTTTTCTATCTATATCTCTAAATAATGTATATATTTTTTCAGGAGAGTTTGCCATGGCTCTTGATAATGATAAAATTCTCTCTTCATCTTTAGACAAAAGGTGATTTTTGACTCTAAATAAATTTTCTAAATAAAATTTATAATCCTTTAATCTTTCATTTTCTTTAATAAATTTATCTATAGTAGTCTTTGGAATATTTAAAATTTCAGTTTCTATAAAAGAAGTTTTGCTATTTAATTTTACACTTAAATAGCTTATTTTATCACACAAGCTTAAATACTTATTGTTATTAGTGTCAGTATCTTTTTTCATATATGAATAAGCATAGAGCTTTTCCAAAGTTTTATTTAAGTTATCTCTATTATTTAAAGCTTCAAATAGATATTTAGATGATCTAGATAGTTTTCCTTTATATTTTTCAATTTTATTAATATTTTTTTCTAATTTTTTATAATCTTTTTCCCAATCCTCATCATTTATATATATATCGTTAAGATTCCAAGTGTATTTTTTATCTTCATTTATATTATTAAATACAGTTTTTTCTTTTTCATAAAAATTAAAAAAAGAAGCTATACTAATTATTAAAATTAATATGATTAAAAATTTATGTTTTATTTTCACAAAATATCCCTCCTACATAATTATTCATTATTAGGATATCTCAAAACATTTAAAAATATTTATATCAAAAAGAAAAATTAACTTCATGCTACCGCATGGCTCATGTCGCCAACGAGTCCTAACGGACTCCGTTGCTCAAAATAAGAATATAATTTCCTATTCGTTATAAAAAAAAGTCCCGTAGTATTAACTTAATACTACAGGACATTCAGTACTACCTTATATTTTCATTTGATAAAGCCTTATAAACTGATATTGCCATTTCTAGCATAGTAGCATTATCCTTTGGTCTAAAGTTTCCATCATTTCCACTTATTATTCCAAGCCCTTTGCATACAGCTACATATCCTTTATATTCTTCACCTATGCTTTGTTCATCTTTAAATCCTAGTGAATATATTCCCTTCATACTTGCCATTTTATCTTGTTCTATTAACTTTACAATCATCTTTGCCATTTCTTCTCTAGTAATCTTAGCTTCTTTATTGAAGTTTTCTTCTTTATTATCAATTAATCCGTATTCTATAGCTAATTGAACATATGCATAATCCTTATCATTCTTTGTTATATCTTTAAATTTAAGATCATCATTGTCATCTATTCTATAAGGATGATATCCCTTTACATTTACAAGCATTTTTATAGTATCTATTTTTGTAATTTCTTTATCTAAATCAAAATCCTTAAGATTAATTATATTATTATCACTTAATATACTAAGCTCTCTCTCTGCCCAATGTCCTTTTATTTTGTTAGTATAGTCAGTATCATCTAAATCTATTTCTTCTCCATCATAATCTATGAATTTCCCATTAACTGCATCTAAATTATCCATAAAATAGCTTCCTTTTAAAGGTTTCATTCTATAAACTAAAGCTACTTTTTCATCTTTTATATCTTCATTATTTATTGTTATATAACTAAGCTCTGTATTATGAGCATCAAAGTATATATCCTTTGCTTTATCCTTTTCTATAACATTATCATGTCCAGGGAATTTAATATCTTCATCCCATCTATAGTCAAAATCTTCTATTTCTCCAGTTTTTGCATCTATGCTTATATCTATTTGATTATCTCTATATTCTACTCCATCCACTATTCTAGGGAATCTATACCAATAAGTTCTATTATATATCTTTTTACCATTTCTATAGTAATAACCTTTTGCTTCTTCTACTTTTGTATCTATATCCATTATTTTTGAACCATAGTATTTGCTAATTATATCTAACGCTTTATCATATCCTTCTTCCCATGTTAATTTAGGCTCAAAATCTTCTTCTCTATGATCATTGAATGTATAAGCATTAAAGCTTATAACTTGCTTAGTAAGAGCATCTATTACTATTTCTCCTTCTTTATCAGAGTCCTTTACCGAAAAGTCACCTTCCCATGCATGTTTTCCTTGTGTTCTCCAATAATCATCATCTTCTATATATCTTACACGATTTAATTCAAAATCTTCTTTTATAAATTCCTTTAATCTATCCTTCATTATTTCTTTTGCTTTTTCTTTATCTAGCTCACTACTTAAGATATCTACTTTCTTAGCATTTTTAAGTATTTTTTCTTTTTCTTCTTTACTTATATCCTTTGTTTTTAATTCTTCTTCCTTACCTTCATAATTTATAATTACTCCTTTTTTAGCATCAACTAAATTTCCTTTTGAGTAATAAGGATTATAAACTACTTTAACTTCATCAGGCTTATCATCATAATTTCTATCATAATCTGTATATATAAGCTTCATTTCAGTATTATTTTTTAATAATTCTTCAGCCTTAGCAGGTTCTATGATACCATCAGTATCTTCAAAACTTAAATCATCATTCCAATCAATATTATAACTAATAATTTCCCCACTTACTCCATCTACTTCTACATGAATTCTATTCTGGTCAAAATCCACTCCATTTACAGTTCTCACATAATCAAAGTTATATTCTGAGTGTCTATACCTTCCAAGCCAATCACCTTCTTTAAACTTTACTTCTTTAAATTCATTTGGATTTATTCTCTTTAAAAAATCATCTGCTATTTTTTTAGCTTCTTTCTTTGTAAACTTTGCTATCATAGGTATTTCATCATTACTATTCCATTCATACCTTCTTATTGATAATATTTTTCCAGTCTTAGCATCTACCTCTACATTAATATCAATGTCAATTTCATCATCAAACTTATTCCAATTAACTTCCCATACAGGTTTATCCATCCAATCTTCGTCTCTGAATTCAATTCTAGTTTCAAATTTTTCATCATTAATTTTAATATTAAAATACTCTTTAAGAGTATCAACAGCTATTTGTTTTGCATTATCCTTTGAAATATTAGACTCAGCATATGAGCTTATAAAGCTACTCAGTACAAAAACAAACACAAAAAGCATCAAAAACATTTTTTTGTTTTTCACACTAATACCTCCTTATTTTTCCATTTGTATTGTAGTTATATGATAACATATACAGTATATAAAAAAAGATATAATGGAAAAATTTAAGAATAATTTAAGATTTCAATTTTTAACCATCACAAATATTAGTTAAAAATAGTTAATATAAATTTCATCTTTTTTATGTTAAAATATATATAAATAAATTCTACGAGGTGAATTATATGGAAGAAAAAATACTCAATATTTTAGAGAAAATACACACTGACATGAGTGATATGAAAAATGATATTAACAACATGAAGTCTGATATTAACAACATGAAATGTGATATTAATAACATGAAATGTGATATTAATAACATGAAGTCTGATATAGAAGCTATAAAAATTCAACAGGATGAACATACTCAAATTTTAAAAGCGCTTCAACACTCAAGTGAAATTCATAAAGCTGAGATAGATAATTTAACACACAAGGTTTCTAAGCTTCAAGGTCAAGTTTCTTCTATACAGGCTGATTTGACTACAGTAGAGGTGGTTAGCGCTAATAATATGGCTAGTATTGCAATGCTTAAACACAAAAGATTCAAAAAACCGCGTTAAGTTTTAACTTAATGCGGTTTTTTAATACTTATACAACTGCAAGTGTTTTAAATGATTTGTATAAAACTCCAACAACACAAAGTGATATCAAAAGTTCAGGTAATAAATATCCTGAATTATAGAGTATAGAATATATCCAAGGATTCATTCCATCCGGTGCATAAGATGCCCATAATATAACACCTGATAAAACGTGCGATACAAATCTTCCAAAAATCCCTAAACAAGTTCCTAAGAAAACTCCCTTAAAACTATTTCTAAATAGTCCTGCAAGACCTAAAAGACCAAAGGCTCCTACATAATCTAATATAATAGAAAGTACATGATAGGAATACTTAGGCCCTAAAATAAATTGAAGTAGTCCATAAACTGATGCTACAAATAGTCCTGGTGATACTCCCCATCTTATTGCATAAAGAATAATAGGAATCATACTTCCTGCTGTTACAGATCCTCCAAAAGGTCCTTCATATACTTTTATATAGCTTAGTATTTGAGCTAGTCCAATCATTACACCTGCTTCTACTAGCATTTTAGTAGACATTTTTTTCATATAAAATCCCCCTTTACAACAAAAATGCTGCATTTATATAAATGCAGCATAGTCTCTAAAATTATTCCCTACGCTGGCATTACCCAGATCAGGTATCAGGGTCGAAGTATCAATAGGAACTTCCTCTCAGCCAGACTCATCTAGCTCCCCTCTTTGTTATATTATCTTTTATTAATTATTTTAACAAATATATACTATAATATCAATCATTATTAATATTCAGTTATTATATTGTAAATTGCATGCCTTGGTAAATTGTGAGTTAAATCTCCAACTGTAAATCTAATAAGAGGTGAATTTTCTTCTTCAAACCACGTTAATATCTGTTTAACCTGATCTCTTGATAATTCATTTTTTTTTAGTATTAAGCTGTTCCCATCAATAAAATGAATTTTTATTGACATTAAAATCTTCCCTTTCTATAAAATATTTTTTAAAAATCCTATATTATTTTTATATTCAAATTTACATAAATAGTTCTTTAAATTTAATATTAACTTTATATAATTAATAAATTACGAAAATCCTATAGAAATTATTCCCATAAATAAAAAATTATATAAATGTTATTTTCTTGTACTTATTGTATGCAGTACTTTGTTAATTATAGAATAAATTTACTAAAAATTTTCTATTTATATTCATCATATGAATATAATAACACATTTTCTAAAAATTGTATATTATTGTGCTATTTCCCCGGAAATATAATTATTTTTTGACACAAAATTTAATAATATAAAAGAATTATAATTTCCTATTCATTATAAATAAACATGAAAAAAACCTAGAATTTTCTAGGCTTTTTTCATGTTCATTTAACTAAAATTTTTTACCTTTTATTTTTTGACCACCTCTAAATCCTCTACCTTCTTCATTTCTTTGAGGCATTTTGCTTTTTATTTCATCTGCTTGATCTTGTGAGATAACACCAGCTTCTACTAGTTCAGCTAATCTATCTCCCTTTTCTCCTTTATTTTCTTCAAAATATGCTTTTCTTTCTTCTATAGTCATATTTCTTATATTTTCCATTTCAGCTTGTCTTTCTTCAACCTTTTGATCATGGAATTCTTTCCATTTTGCTACTTCATTCTCTGTTATTATTCCTTCTTCTACTAGCTTATTTAAACGTTCTTCAAATCTTTGTTGATTTTCTTGTACTCTTATCTCATGGATTTTTTCTTGTATTTCATCAGCTCTTTCCTGCGAAATAACACCAGCTTCTACTAATCCAGATAATCCTTTACCTCTGTTTTTTCCTCTCATTCCATTTTCCTCAAAATACGTTTGTCTTTCTTCTTTAGTCATATTTCTTACTTTTTGCATTTGTGCTTGTCTTTCTTCTTGATTTTGTTCACGTAATTCTTTCCATTTTGATGCTTCATCTTCTGTTATTACTCCTTGCTCTACTAACTTATTTATTCTTTCTTCAATATTATTTCTTTTATTATTAAAGTTATACTGCGTCATATTTTTCATTCTAGGAGCCTTTTCCATTTTTACAATATCACTACTATCTGCAAAAGCAGCTAAACCTAAAGATGATAATACTGTTCCTCCTATTAATACACCACTAAGTATTTTTTTCATTCTTGCATTTGCTTTCATTTTCATTTCCCCTTTCAAATTTTTATTTTAATTTTTACCATTTCTTATTTGTTAACTTTATTTTACTCAAGTTTTGTCACAGTTTTGTTACAACTATTTCAAAGTTTTGTGTATTTTTTCAAAAAGAAAAAACCTGCCATGGCCAATGTCATTAAGTTAATCAAATAATGATGTGAAAAAAATGAGGAAATTGAAAGGATATAACTTTCAATTTCCTCATTTTTTTATGAAATAGCTTTTTTAAGCATGGCAATTAGACAGAGAGGTCCTCTGTTTTAAAAAGATTCATATTTTCTAGTTTTTAGGATACCCTATATAAGAAGCTTACTGACGATTTGGTTCTGACTTTGCGGTGGTCTTTTCTTCCATTTCGTACAGGTAAAATATTCTTTTGAATAAGAGCTTCAACATTAGGTGGTGGTATATGACCTTTCCATTTGAAATATTGCATACATATTGCTATGGCCATTGTGAAATTGACTTGATA
>NZ_FRAE01000021.1 GCF_900142235.1 Tepidibacter formicigenes DSM 15518
CTAGTGCAAAATTTACTTTTACATGTAAAGCCTACTCTCTTACTTTCCATGCATTCTAAACACATATACTCTGTATATCCCTTTTCTAGCCTCCCACAGTCCATTGCTTTTTCAACTGTTTCTATAACATCTGCCCTTATTACCTTCGGAATTCTTTTAATTTTTTTCTTTAAAAAGTTTTGCCAATTATCTTGCAATATTTTTTTAATGTTACTTTAGTCATCTCTTCATCTCTCTTTTTTCAATACTTATACATATATTTTAGCAAGTTTTCCACAGATTTTGAAATTTTATAATTTCCTACTTAATATAAAAAAATTTATAATTTAAATAATTTCCCTTATAATTTATAATTATAGTTAATAAAATTTAAAAGGGAGTTGAATATTCATGATTAATAAATATAAATTATTTAAAGAAATACTCAAAATGCAATCATCAGTAAAATCTAAAATAAAAAAAAATAAATATAACTTTAAAGAGGAGTGGGATAGATGGGGGAAACCGAAAGAAACTGTCAACAAAATACCTTAATTGATTTTATATATAGAGATAATAATTTAATAGATTCTTTTTATTCCCAAATATTTAGTGGGAACTTATCTGCTATAACAAAAACAGAAACAATTAGTGATGAAATTGCTACTGGCATAGATGGTAGTATCAAAGTTTTAAAAGGTAATGTTGCTACTAAAGAAAATTCAAGTCAAACACTTACATCTAATATTGATCCTCATGACTTCAAACTGCTTAATTTGATATCTGAACTAAACATAGAAATTATTAATGACAGATTAATGAATTGTCCAGAAAAAAAATTAGTAGCTATAAAAGGCAATCTTATATTTAGAGATTATGCAATGTTAAACAAGCTAATTCCATTCATAACAGAAAGTGGTATGATTCCTGGATTTGATTCACCAGTAATTCCAAATTCCAGAGGTAAAAATAAAAAATTTACAATTGGTAAACTTATGGAGAAAATGATTTCTTTTATTCCTAATAATATAGAATTTGAATTAATTACTGATACCGACGAAAGTGCAACAATAATAATAAAAGAAGAATTTTTAACCTTGTCACCTAATGAAATATTAATATCTTATGGTAAAACTCTTCCATCAGAATGGACTGTAGTTGGGTTATTAGATGCAAATTGCTCTAATACAATCAAATCAAAATGTGAATTCAAAAATAATATCGATGATTTGTCTAAAGTATATTTTGAAATGCTTAATGAAGATAAAACTAATAAATTTGTAATAAGACCTATAGCCATATATAGACACATTTCTTATTAGTATTACCCTTTATAAAAAAAGAAGCCACAGCTTAAAACAGTACTATTCTTTAAAGAGCAGAATAACTGCTCTTTTCTCATATGTTATAACCAGCTTCAAAACACCTATCTTTATATACAATTATAGTAAAATATCTATATCTTCACATATATTCTTCTAAATTATACTCTTTATTTAATATTCCTCTTTGCTCTTTAATTTTTAAAAATTCTTCACTTGTCATGCTGCTAATTTGTTCTATACATTGATTCAACACATCAATTGCTTTTATATTTTTCATTTTATATCCTCTCCATGTCATATCATTTAATTTCTCAAATATATTCTATTTATTTCTTTATAAAAATCTACTATATCACTTCATATAAACATATGTTTGGTATATAATATAATCTATAAGAACATACATTCGAAAGGAGTTGTTTAAAAATGCAAGGTGGTGTAAGAAAAAAAGGTAATAGATGGTATTACTATTTTGATGCTGGTAAAGTTAATGGCAAAAGAAAAAGAATCGAAAGAAAAGGTGGAAATACTAAAAAAGAAGCATTAGAAGCTCTTAGAAAAGCTCTGTATGAATTTGAAAAATGTGGTTCATTAGTTAGTGAAAGTGATATAAGCGTTGCTGATTATTTTGATTATTGGTTCAAAGAATATGTTTTAATAAACTGCAAATATAACACTCAAAGAGGATACAATCTTATTATAGAAAAGCATATTAAACCTACACTAGGTATATATAAATTAAAGTCTTTAACTCCTGCTATGCTCCAAGAATTTATAAATAAAAAATATAGAAATGGATTTACTAAAAACACACTTAAAGGCTTTTACGGAGTGTTATCAGGTGCTTTAAAAATGGCAGTATATCCATATCAATTTATAAAAGAAAATCCAATGCAGTATGTTTCTATGCCAAAATATAATTCTTTAAAAAAAGATAATGAGGATTTAAAAATTATAACTGTGGATGAATTTAATAAAATAGTGGATAGATTTCCTTTTGGAAGTAGTTTTTATATACCCTTACAAATTGCTTTTAATACAGGAATGAGAGCTTCAGAAGTATGTGGACTTACTTGGGATTGCATAAATCTTGAAGAAGGCAAAATAAAAGTTGAAAAAATAATTCTAAAAAAAGGTATGCAGTGGTGCTTCGGAACACCAAAGACGGCCAGTTCTCAAAGAGAAATATTAATAGGAAAAACATTAATTGATATACTTAAAAAACATAAAAAATATCAACTAGAGAATAGGCTAAAATATGGTGAATTCTACAGCAATAATTTATATAAATTTGAAGAAATTAATAAAAAATATAGCAGTACCGATTTAGTTTGTACTAAAGAAAATGGAGAATTAGTATCTACTGATAGCTTAAAATATTTAAGCAGAGTTGTAAATTATGAACTTGGTATTAATTTTAATTTTCATTCTTTAAGACATACTCACGCTACTATTCTTTTAGAAGCTGGTGCAAATATAAAGGATATTCAAAAAAGATTAGGTCATAGTAAGTTAGCAACAACCATGGACACTTACTCGCATATAACAGATAAAATGAATCAAGATAGTGTAAATATATTTGAAGGAGTTTTAAGTAGTAAAATAAAATAATTCTTCCACCCAATTAAAACCGAGGGTGGAAGAATGGCGGAAAAATCATTTTATATTATTAATATTTCGTTAGAAATTCAGTTATTTCCTAGTTAGTAGTACAACCGTTTCAACATGTGGCGTATTTGGGAACATATCCATTCCTTTAACCTTAACTATATCGTAATTCGCTTTTTTAAATTCTGCTAAATCTCTAACAAGTGTCTTTGGATTACAAGAAATATACAATATTTCCTTCGCATTAAATTTAACTATATCTTTAAGTGCATCTTTATGAATTCCGGGTCTTGGCGGATCTACTATTATTAAATCTGGTTTTTCTTTTAAAGTTTTAACCTTCTCTCCTACATCACCAGCTATAAACTCGCAATTAGTTATATTATTGAGCTTTGCATTTTCAATAGCTGCCTCAACTGCTTCTTCTATTATTTCTATTCCTATAACTTTTTTAGCATTTTTAGACACTATTTGTGCTATACTTCCCGTTCCACTGTAAAGGTCAAATATTACTTTATCCTTTTCGTCTCCTATAAATTCCCTTGCTATACTATATAATTTTTCTGCTCCTTTTGTATTAGTTTGGAAAAATGAAAAAGGAGATATTTTAAATCTAAGTCCAAGAAGACTTTCATATAAATAATCTCTTCCATATAATATATTTAACTTATCGCATTTAACAACATCAGCAAGTCCATCATTTATAGTGTGAAGTATTCCTACTATTTTTCCTTCTATATCTAAATCTAAAATTTTATTTACGTATTCATCTAAATTAAACTTTACTTGAGATGAAGTAACTAAATTAATAAGCATTTCTCCTGTATTTAATCCTTTTCTAACTACTAAATTTCTAAGATACCCTTTATGAGTTAAGTTTTTATAATAAGGAAGTCCTGTGCTTTGAAAATAATCTACAGTACTTTTTAGTACTTCTCTAAAGTCTTTATCTACAAGAAAACATTCATCAACAGTTATTATGTCATACATTCTTCCTTTTTTATGAAGTCCTAAAGTCAATGGTCCATCTTTTTCTTCATCTCCAAATGTATATTCCATTTTATTTCTGTATTCATGAAATTTTGGACTTCCTTCTACTCCTAAGAACTTAAACCCTACAAAATCTTTTTCCATAAAAAGATCTAATATTTGTCCCTCTTTTATTTCAAGCTGCTCTTCATAAGGAACTGAAAGAATAGAACATCCTCCACATTCTCCAAAATGCTTACATATATCAGCTTTTTCTATTGGAGAATTTTCTATTATACCTAGTGATTTAGCTTCTACTTTATCTTTTCTAATTTTTTTAATTAAAACCTTATGTGTTTGTCCTGTTATTCCACCTTTTATATCTACTCTTCTATCCTCTATATATCCGTAAGAATTACCACCAAATTCCATACCTTCTATCTTAAGCTCAAGTATATCTCTCTTCTTCACTTTCTACCCTCCAATATCTATCGGTTTTATATTAACTCCTTAAAATCTTTAATATTTTTCTTTCCCTTTTCTTCTAAATAATTTATAAGTTTATGTATTGATGTATTAATTATTAAATCCTCTGGCATATTAATATCTTCAAATATTTCTTCTATATAATTAAATTTACCTAATTGAAATGATATGTGCGTATCACTGCCAACAGATAATTTCACATTCATCTCTTTTGCCATTTTTGCTATTTTTATACAATTATCTTTGCTTCCTGGTCTACTTTTTCCAAAAGAGCTATTGTTTATTTCTATTAAAACATTATTTTCCTTAGCAGCCTTAAGTAATTTTTCTTCATCTATAGGAAATACTGGATTTCCTGGATGAGCTATTATGTCTACATACCTATTCTCCATGGCATTAATTAATGCATTCGTATTCTCTTCTTTAGTTCCAGGCTTTATACAAACATCATGAAGACTTGCTATAACTAAATCTAATTCTTTTAAATATTCCTCAGGAATATCAAGACTTCCATCATAATCTATAATATTTGCTTCTACTCCTCTTAAGATAAATACTCCATCTATAATCCTAGGTATTACCTTTTGATTACCTATATGATATATATGAGGTCCTCCTGGCATTGCTGGACCATGATCTGTTAATGCAAACATTTTAAGCCCTATGTTTTTAGCTTCTCTTGCTAAATCATGTACAGTACTATAAGCATGTCCACTAGCTATAGTATGAGTATGAGTATCTAATTCAAATTTCATATAATCAGCTCCTATCTTTCTTCAAGTAGTTTTATTTCTTCTTCTGTTAGTTCTCTATATTCTCCTAAAGCTAGATTTTCATCTAATTTTAAGCCTCCCATAGAAATTCTTTTTAAATAAATAACCTTTTTATCAACACTTTCAAACATCCTTTTAACTTGATGAAACTTACCTTCGTGAATAGTTAAATTTATTTCTGATATGCTATCACTCTTTAATATTTCAAGCTCTCCTGGAAGAGTTTTATATCCATCATCTAAAATTAAACCTTCTTTAAAAGCATCAACATCATCACTTGTTACTACTCCATGAATTCTTGCATAATAAGTTTTTGGAACGTGTCTTTTAGGAGATAGTACTCTATGAGAAAGCTGTCCATCATTAGTAAGTATTAAAAGTCCCTCTGTATCCTTATCAAGTCTGCCTACTGGAAAAGGATTAAATGCTAAATACTCTTGATCTATTAAATCTAAAACTGTTTTATCTACATTGTCATAAGTTGCAGAAATATATCCATCTGGTTTATTAAGCATTAAATAAATATATTCTCTATAATTTACTTTTTCTCCATTAAATATTATTTCATCCTTTTTAGGATCAACATGAAAAGAATTATTTTTTATAACCTCTCCATTTACAACAACCATTCCGTATTTACAATATTTTTTTATCTCACTTCGAGTTCCATATCCAAGGTTCCCTAAAACCTTATCAATTCTCATAATTACCTCCTAACTATAGACAATTAAGTATATATTTAAACTTTCAAACTATCTAAAATGATGCATGTAAAAATATAAGAGAATGTTCATCACATGAGCGTTATTTTTACATGTATCATTTCTACACATTAAGTATAATGCTAATTGTCTATATCCATCTCCAGCTTTTTTCATACCCATTTTTTAATGTAGAGCCATTAAGTTTTCCAAATCCAATCGGGAAATTTTCTACTGTTATAAGGTTAAGACCCTTTTGTCCTTCAACAAATATTGTTTCTCCTTTTAAATACTTTATAACCTCAGTACTATCCTTAGTTAGATTTATGACTCTTTTAAAATCTTCTTTTTTAAGTACCATGGCAAATGCTTGAGATGGTTCAAATCTATTTTTCTTTATCTTCCCAAGAAGAAGCCCTGTTCTTACGACTTTCAAACTTTTTATTTTTATTAAATCCTTTGGAGCTAAGTATAAATTATCATTTATTGTTATAAAGTTTCCTTCCAAACTTATATTCATATTTTCTTTTTCAAAATCTCTATAAACTTGAGGAGGTTTGTTATTTGCTTTTTCTAAATCATGATTAATAACTTCTCCATCTGTTTTTTGAAGGAGTGCTAAGAAATGACCTTCTCCTTTTAGTTTATGAGGCCATAGTCTTCCTACTTCTTTTATTCCTAAACCTTCACTAATTCCATAATTTTTATCTATATTTAATAACTTAAAATTATTATTTTCTTTTAAGAAATTTTCTATTATATTTTCATTTTCATTTATATTAAATGTGCAGGTTGAATAAACTAATTTTCCTCCTACTTTAAGCATTTTACTAGCACTCTCTAATATTTCTTTTTGCATATTAGGATATATACTTATATCATCTTTTTCCCAGCTTTTGATTAATCCTTCATCTTTTCTGAACATTCCTTCTCCCGAACAAGGTGCATCAACTAAAATCCTGTCAAAATATCCTTCAAAATTTTTAGAAAGCCTTTGTGGAGAATCATTTACAACTAATACATTTTTAACTCCGTACATTTCTATATTCTTAACTAATGCTTTAACTCTATTTGAGTTTATATCATTTGTTACAAGTATTCCCTCTCCTTGAAGCTTTGATGCTATTTGAATGCTTTTTCCACCAGGAGCTGCACAAAGATCTAATACCTTATGCCCTCTTTTAACGTCTAAAAATTCAACTGGAGCCATGGCAGAAGGCTCTTGTATATAATAAAGTCCAGCATTATAAAGTGGACTTTTAGCAGGTCTTATATTTTCTTTATAATAAAATCCATCTGATGACCAATTAATTGTGCTTAAATTAAAAGGAGAAATTTTTAGAAATTCCTCCACTGAAATTTTAAGTGTATTTGCTCTAAGACCATATGCTCTTTCTTCATCATATGTTCTTAAGAAACTTTCATACTCATCACTAAGTAAATTTTTCATATTGTCTAAAAAGCTAGATGGTAACTTCATAATTAATCTCTCCTAAAAATGCTCTCCATTTTCATAATATTTTTCTTTTTCAAAAGTTGTAAATGCTAAGTCTAGACTCTCAACATCAAGATTTTCTCTTATAGAATCTGTTATAACTTTTGCTACCTTATCTTGAATTTCCTGTCCTCTATCAAACCATGCAACCTCTATAAATGGATACACTGGTGCTATTTTTCCATCTCTTATAGCTACAGATTGAATACATTCTATCTCAAAATAATCCCTAGGACATTTTACAATATCAACTAATTTATCGACCATTTCTTCACTTATTTTACAAACAACTTGAGCCTTAATTCCTCTTATTTTAATTTGTGGCATAATTCTTCCTCCTTTTTAATACCTTGAATTAATATAATTATCTATATAAAGAAATCCTACTTCCTTGTATAAACACGTATAAACACAAAATTTTCTATATATCTTCCCATATGTACACCTTCTTCTTTTCTTTGCCAATATTATTATACTTTTAATTCATGTTTATTACAATAACACTTATATTTATTATAATTTAAAGAAATAATAATATTTGCATCGAACAAAATGTTTTAATTTCTTTTTTAACATGTTAACTTATTCACATTTAAGCATTTATCTTCATTTTTCAATCATTTAAATTTAAAAGTAAAAAATTTTTTATTTCATATTTTACAATTTTAGATTATAATATTTTTTATAAAGAGAATAATAAATAAGATATTATTTCTCTAAATTTTTACAAAATAAAATTATGGAGGTTACATATGTTAGTTTCAGCAAAAGAAATGTTAAAAAAAGCGGTAGAAGGTCAATATGCTGTTGGTCAATTTAATATCAACAACTTAGAGTGGACAAAGGCAATTTTATTAACTGCTCAAGAAAATAATTCACCAGTAATCTTAGGTGTATCTGAAGGTGCAGGAAAATATATGGGTGGATATAAAACTATTGTTGGAATGGTTAATGGAATGATTGAAGAATTAAACATTACTGTTCCTGTTGCACTTCACTTAGACCACGGTAGCTATGATGGTGCTTTAAAAGTAATAGAAGCTGGATTCTCTTCAGTTATGTTTGATGGATCTCACTATTCTATTGAGGAAAACATTTCAAAAACAAAAGAAATCATAGAAATTGCTAATGCAAAAGGTATTTCTGTAGAAGCAGAAGTTGGTTCTATAGGTGGAGAAGAAGATGGTGTTGTAGGTTCAGGTGAAATTGCAGACCCTGCTGAATGTAAATCAATAGCTGATTTAGGTATTGATATGTTAGCTGCTGGTATTGGTAATATTCATGGTAAATACCCAGAAAACTGGGCAGGACTGAACTTTGATGCTTTAGCTGCAATCAAAGATGCTACTAAAGATATGCCATTAGTTTTACACGGTGGTACAGGTATACCTGAAGATATGATAAAAAAAGCTATCTCTTTAGGTGTTGCAAAAATCAATGTTAACACTGAATGTCAGTTAGCTTTTGCTAAAGCTACTCGTGAATATATAGAAGCTGGTAAAGATTTAGAAGGTAAAGGTTTTGACCCACGTAAAATATTAGCTCCTGGATTTGAAGCAATAAAAGCTACAGTTAAAGAAAAAATGGAGTTATTTGGTTCAGTAAACAAAGCATAATTTAAGGACATAATTAAATATATAAAATTAAATTAGAGCATATATAGTATATCTTTTTTATTTTATTAGTATACTATATATGCTCTTTTACTTTTTGATTATTAGGTATATAATAGTTAATGGTAATCATAAACTATTTAAGTGTATGGATAAATTTTACATAAGGGGGATTTTATTATGCCATTAGTTACTACTAAAGAAATGTTTAAACTTGCTTATGAAGGTAATTTTGCTATAGGTGCCTTCAATGTAAATAATATGGAAATAGTTCAAGGAATCGTTGCTGCTGCCAAAGCGGAAAACGCTCCCGTAATTCTTCAAGCTTCTGCTGGTGCTAGAAAATATGCTAATTCTGTATATTTAAGAAAATTAGTAGAAGCTGCTATTGAAGATACTAACCTTCCAATAGCTCTTCACCTTGATCATGGTGACAGCTTTGAAATTTGTAAGCAGTGCATAGATGATGGATTTACTTCTGTTATGATAGATGGATCTCACCACCCATTTGAAGAAAATATAGAGCTTACTAGAAAAGTTGTTGAATACGCTCATGAAAGAGGAGTTACTGTAGAAGCTGAGCTTGGTCAATTAGCAGGTATTGAAGATGATGTTAATGTAAGTGCTGAAAATGCAACTTATACTAATCCTGATCAAGCTGTTGAGTTCGTTGAAAGAACAGGTGTTGACTCATTAGCTATAGCAATTGGTACTAGCCATGGCGCTTATAAATTCCAAGGTAAAGCTAAACTTGACTTTGAAAGACTTGAAAAAATAACAAAAATGCTTCCAAATTTCCCATTAGTTCTTCATGGAGCTTCTTCTGTACCTCAAGAGTATGTACAAATGTGTAACCAATATGGAGGAAATATTCCTGGAGCTAAGGGTGTACCTGAAGAAATGTTAAGAGAAGCTGCAAAATATGGAGTATGTAAAATAAATGTAGATACTGACTTAAGACTTGCAATGACTTCAGCTGTAAGAAAACTATTTACAGAAAATCCAGCTGAATTTGACCCAAGAAAATACTTGGGTCCTGGTAGAGATGCTATTCAAAAAATAGTACAGCACAAAATAAAAAATGTATTCGGATCTTCTGGAGTGGCTTCTAAATTAAAATAAATTATTTTACTTTAACAAGAAAAAATCCTAGATTATTTTTTAGATAGTCTAGGTTTTTTTTATAAAAACTTTCTTTATTAATTGAAATATTTTGAAGATCCTTGAAGCTGTCTTTTGGAAACATGTCTTGTTAAGTCCATAAGCTTAGCTCTATTAATATTTCCAAATGAAATAGTAAGAACAAATTTAACATCTGTAAAAGTCTCATCTAAATCATATATTTCAAAATGACATTTTATATCCTCATATTTATACTCTTCTTGAAGATCATCTTCTACATCATCAGATATATCTTTTAAGTATGCTTTTATATCTTCAAATAAGACTTGTAAATACTCTTCTCCAACACCATATTCCTCATAATCTTCTTCTTCTAAAAATTCATATTTAAAAGCAGATTTATCTAACTTACAGTCAAATACCATTATATTTTTCTGTTTTATTGAATCTGATATATCTTTTACATAACCCAAATCAGCCTTTATACTTAGTATTTCTTCCACTGCTGTACTGTTTATTTTTTTTTCACCTTTTTTGTTTTCTAAAATTATTTCGACCATAATTCTCCCCTCCTATCTAAAAAGACATTTTATCTATTATATTCTTTATATCATACCAACTATTCACTCTAATAACATTCTTTAAGTTTAAATCTTTATTATAATTTGTGTCTATTAAAAGAACCTTTATGCCTTCTTGTGCTAATTGCTTTGTATTTTCTGGATTATCTTCTATAAACAAATCACATTTTAGCTCTTTTGCTTTATCAACTTTATAATAACTACCTAGAGAATGTACTTTAATTGGTGGCATATTATTTGCCTTCATCCAATCTAATGTGACTTTTTCCATTTTTTTATTTCTAGCTGTTACAAAATATAAATTATGTGTTTCATAAAGATCCCATAATATTTCATTTACACCTTCTAAAACAGGTGCATTCAAATGCATATCATATCCTTCTTTTAAATAAAAGTCTATTACTTCCTCTAAGCTTACTTCATATAAATCTTCTAATTTACATGTATGACAATCCTCTGGACCTAAATCTTTATCAAAATACTTATTAAAATAGGGCATAAAATAATAAGGATCTGTTACAGTTCCATCTATGTCTATGCATATATTTAATTTCTTCATATATTCCCTCCACAATAAAGCTACTTATACTATTATTGTATATTTTTAAATAAAAATCAAGAAAAACAATGTGAAGCCATATTCTTAGTGAATTATATTTATAATCTTTTCTACATATCTTTATCTTCTAAATCTGATTTTACCTTATTTAATTTTTTAACACAACTACGTACAAGCTCTTCTGAAGTTTTTAATTCTTCTTTTGTTTTTAGTATATACTTAGGATTTTTAGTATCTAAAAATTTAATTCCGTTCTCCATGGCCTTACCTCTTATATAAAAAGCCTTTTGTAAATCTAATTTTGCATCTTTTAATAAGTCTACATTTTTCTTATCTTTAAGCTTAGGAACTTTTAGATTCATATATTTTTTCTCTACTAATTCACATTTTTCTTTAGCATTTTTAGCTTCTTCACGGAGCTCAGTTATATTAGACTCCCCTCTTTTCATTTTTTTAAGTAAAGAGTAACAATTTCTAAGAGGAATAAGAGCTTCTTTTTCAATAATAGTTATTTTTTTTCTAAATTCATTGTATATCTCCAACTCATCCTTTTTATTTTCTTCTTCATTTTTTATATTATCTTCTGTTACTGTTGTTTCTTTTTCATTTATTTTAATTTTTATATCATCTTCTATTATCTTCTCATTATTATTTTCTTCTTTAATTAAAATATCTTCTTTTTTATCTTCTATATTTTGATTATACTCTTCTTTTATATAAATTTTTTCTTGTTTTTCAGTAATATATTTATTATTTTTTACTTTTGTATTTTCATTAATTTTTATTTTATTAATAGCAATACTTTTATTAGAATATAAACTCAATATTATTATTGTGGATACTATAACTATATAAATACTTGAATATATATACTTATGTTTATTTTTATATCTATATGATAAAATTAAAATTATAGGAGGTAAATATAAAATACTAATTATTAAAATCCAGTTTGTCATAAAACCCACCTTTTTCTATATAATGGTTATTTTGTTCTTATATTGAAATGTAATATTATTATGATAATACAAAGGAAAAATTATACACAACCTAAATTATTTTTATGCATATTTATAAGAATAACTTTTAAATTTAAAGCTATACAATCATATAATATAAAACTAATTTTAAGGAGGTTTCTATAATGAATATAGATGTGGAGACTATATTTCAGATTTTAAATACTGTAATTTTAATATGTATTCTTTATTTTTTATTTACATTTGTTTTCAAAATACCTAAAAAAATATATTCTTATTTAAATGACCTTGATCAAAGAGAAAGTTATAGAAAATATAAAAGACCTTGAAATAATATCTGAATCAAGTGAAACTGGAATATATATAGTACAATCTAAAGATTTAAAAAATATATTTATAACAGGTCATTCTGAATATGACCTGAATATAACACTTATACTTTATATAACGAGTACACATTCTAATTTATCGTTTTCTAATTGGATAAAAATTTTAAATATATTATAATTAAAGTCCATTCTTTGCAAATTTAAATTTCAAAGAATGGACCTTATATTATAAATCTCTCTTTTGAAATTTTCTAAGAGCTAAAATAATTACAGCTATAATATAAACAACTATATATCCTATCATAAAAGGGCTTGGCTGAATTGAACCCCCCATTATGCTCTCAATACTAAAATTAAGTCCTGAAGATGTTGTAAATAAAAGTGAAGATACCTTTCTATAAATTATATCCGATGGAATTACAAGACTTGTTATAATTCCTATATTAGTTAAAACTCCTTTTGCAGCTTCCTCAGTCATAAAATGACCTATTTGTTCTAAAATTCCACCTATCATTCCACAAAAATAAAGAATTCCTAGTATAACTCCTGACCCCATAGTTGATAAAAAGCAGCTAAAAAATATTCCTATAGAAGTTAATAATATAGGCAACAAATACAACATTGCTAAAGATTTTATAAGTGATTTTAAAGCAAAGTTTACAACTGCTCCTTTTCCAAATAAAAGATTAAGTCCTATAATACTTGAATATAGAAAAGTTACATAAGGAAGTAAAACTAATAAAATTCCAACAAAACGCCCTAAAACTATTTCGTATCTATTTATTGGCTTTGAAAGTATTGCATCATATGTTCCATTTTCAATTTCTGATGAAATAGCACCAATGCTTGAAAAAATAGATAAAAATGATATTATAAACCCCATGGCATAAATCCCCATAGATAAAAGTTGTTCTGAAATAGCTGCTCTAATAAGAGCATCTTCCATATGTAATGATTTGTAAGAAAATTTAAGGGCAGTCCCATAAAGAGCTAAAAAAATGGCAGTAAGAACGAGGGTAAGATATAGAATTTTCTTCTTCCTCATTTCAAGAAATGTAAGTCTTATTATAGTTCTCATCTTGAGTCCTCCTCTCCTACTGTTTTTATAAATAACTCCTCTAATACATTTTCTTTTCTCTTCATCATATATAATAATCCATTATTTTTTACTATGCACTCTGCAATTTTAGGAAGAGTGTCATCGTTATATACAGACATTTCTATTTCATTTTCCACTTTTTTAAGGGTTGGATCAAATACTTTTAATTTATTAATTATTTCTTCATTTAAATTTCCTATTGAAAGAACTACTGGTGAATTCATTAGTTCCTTCATCGTTCCAACTTTTTTCATGATACCCTTATCTAAAATAGCGACTCTATCAGATACTAATTCTACCTCGCTAAGTAAATGAGTATTTAAAAAAATAGTTTTTCCTTCTTTTTTCAACTTAAAAATAATATCACGAACCTGCTTTCTCCCTACAGGATCTAAAGCACTTGTTGGCTCATCTAAAAATAAAAGCTCAGGATCTGAAAGAATTGCACATCCCAGTCCAATTCTCTGCTTCATTCCCTTACTATACTCCTTTATTTTCTTATGTTCATGTCCTTTAAGTCCTACTATATCGAGTACTTCTTCAATTCTTCTTTTTATATCTTTTTTATTCATTTTATATAAAAGTCCATGATTAAATAAAAGCTCATATCCAGTAAGCCAATTGTGATATTGAAAAAGCTCTGGTAAATACCCTATTTTTTTTCTAGTATTAACATCCCCTAATGGCTTTTTAAGAATTACTCCTCCACCAGAGGTAGGATATAATATTCCAAGAAGTGTTCTAATGAATGTACTTTTTCCCGCTCCATTCTTACCTAAAAAACTAAATACTTCCCCCTCTTTTACAGAGAGGGAGATATTTTCAAAACCACCTTTACCATTAAACTTCTTTGTTAAATTATAAGTTTCAATAACCATATATTACTTCATCTCCTCAATTAAAGGTAGTATTTCTTCAACAGAACAGTTACTGTTTACAACGTATACTTTATCTTTATCCTTAAAATAAATACTTAAATAAGGATATTTTGAGTCTTTATCCTTAATTAATATAGCGTTTTGTCCATTAACAGTTATATCTTCTTTAGTTTGATATTCAGTACTATATGGTACTGGAAGTGTAGATGTTAAATTATCAATTGACATAAATTGTTTCTTTAGATTTTCCGGTAAAAATTTCATAGAAAATAGTGTTTTTATTAGCTTCTTTTCATCTACATCTTTTGGAATTTCTACAGTAGGTGCATCCATTTGAGTCACATTAATATATTTTCTTATTTCATCTTCATTTTTTGTTTCTTTAACAATTTCATAACTTACTATATCATTAAAATGAATAATAAAAGGCTTTTTGTCTAATAATTTTGGAAGACTAATTTCTTCACCTAAATATTTTAAAAGATCATTAGTTTTATCTATATCTAATTTTATGGTAACATCAGCTTTAGGTTCTTTAGAAGCATAATCATAAACGAATCCTTTAGGTACTTTAACTATCCTATCTATATTCATCTTTTCTTTAATTTCATCTGCTCCTTTTGGATTCTCAATTCTAATTTCCTTACCTTGTGAAGAAACATCTATACTACCAATATTCGGAATATCTTTATAGCCATTTCCTTCACGGAATAGCTTATCAATTTCACTAATATCTGATTCACTGATAGAAACAGTTGTAATTTCCTGCATACGAAACATTTTTAATAATTCTTCTGCTTTAGCACGAACTGGCTCAGCAAATAGTAATCCTCCACATATAACAATTCCTGCCGCTATCGCGCTCCATCTTCTAGCCTTTTTGCTCATATTAAAAATCCTCCTCTTATTATTTTGCTTTTCCTTAAAATCAACTGTATAGATATTAATAGGACGACGGGGTGGTATTTTTATGCCTTCATTAAGAACATTCTCTATAAAATTATCCTCATGTTTTAATTTTTCAAAAGCATTTTTACAAGAAGGACAAGTCTTGATATGTGATAATACTTCATTTATATCCCCTTCATAAGCATTATCAATTATTTTTTGAAGTATTTCTATATCATAACACATTTAAATCACCTTCTTTTTCATATAATTTTAAGAATTTCTGCTTACCCCGTGCAATCAGCTGTCCTATACTGTTTTTTGGAATATTTGTTGCTTTATGAATTTCTTCATAAGAATATCCTGAAAATTTTAGAAGTAAACATATTCTTTGATTTTCCGGAAGATTAGATAATATTTTTCTAACTCCCTTAATTTGTTCATTTCTAAATATTTCATCTTCTATTGAAAAAATATTATTTACTTCTTCTAGTATGCTTTCTTCTCTTTTTATTCTCCTTTTTTCACCTCGTAAATAGTTAAGAGCAATATTTGTTGCAACTTTTGAAAGCCAAGAACCTAAAAACTCAATTTTTTCTTTGGAATTATAATATTTTATAAATACTTCTTGAGTTATATCTTCTGCTAATTCATTATTTCCAACTAAATAGTATAACTGCTTGTAAACTATCGGGTAGTATTTTTCATAATTTATTTGAAATTCTTCTTCTTTTATTTTTTTTCGTTTTGGGAACCCAAAAATACTAATCACCTCCAGTCTTCATATATATAAACACCACAGATATATTTTTTATGACATCTTTAGAAAAAAATTTTTATTTTTTATTTAAAATTTTTCATAAATTGTATTTGACTTCATATTGTATACAGTATATAATGTACTTATGAAGTTGTTCCATAAATTAAAACTTAAGCAAAATTGTTCTTAATTAGTTCCTTACTTACTACTAAAGAAGCTGCCTTTATTTATAGGCAGCTTCTCTAGTTATTATATTAAAGAATGTCTAATATGTATTTTTTTATATTATTAAATTCTTTTGATGTTATAATCTCTTTATTTCTTGGCTTAGGTAAATCTACAATTATTTCTTCTTTTATCCCAGCTGGCCTTTCAGATAAAATATATATTCTATCTGATAAAAATACAGCTTCTTCTACATCGTGAGTTATAAATAATATTGTTGCCTTTAAGCTATCTAAAACATCTAAAAGCCAATCATGCATTTTTGATTTTGTTATAGCATCAAGTCCTCCAAAAGGCTCATCAAGTAACATTATATCTTTAGAAAACATATATGTTCTCATAAGTGCAGCCCTTTGCCTCATACCTCCAGATAACTGAAATGGATATTTATATTCAAATCCTTCTAGACCAAATATAGAAAAATAACCTTTAACTATTTCTCTTGATTTTTTCTTACTCTCTCCCTTTATAAGTAAAGGAAGTGCTACATTATCTATAATTTTTCTCCATGGCATAAGCAAATCCTTTTGATGCATATAACTTACTTTTCCACTTTTTCCAGTGAAATCTTCTCCATTTATTATAATATTTCCTTCATCAGGAAGAGCTAATCCTGATACTATATTAAAAATTGTGCTTTTCCCACTTCCACTAGGTCCTAGTATAGATACAAATTCATTTTCATTTAAATCTATTGATATATTATCTATTATTAAATTATCATCAAAATACTTTTTTAAGTTTTTTACCTTAAGTTTACTGTGGTAAGTACTCATTTGTGAAAGCCTCTTTTACGTTAATTTTATTCTCTATTAATCCTTTTTCATACATCCAGTTACTATAATTTGTCCATATTTCTTCCTTCATTTCTCCCCATCTTTTTGCATCAGCTTTATATTCATTTGCTAGATATTTTTGACTCTCAACTGCTATTTTCTCATCTATTTCAGGTGCTTCTTTAAGTAGTGATTTAACTGCATCTTCAGGATTGTCTATACAGTATTCATATCCTTTAGTAACAGCTTTTAAAAATTTACTTACAAGTTCTTTGTCATTATTTAATAAATCTTCTTTTGCAACAATCAAAGGAGTGTAATAATCTAAATTAGGATCTATATCTGTAAGCTTTATAAAGTTTATAGGAAAATCTTTAACTTCAGATGCAACTCCATCCCATCCATAATAAATCCATGTAAAATCAACATTGTTCTTAACACTTGTAAAAAAATCAGCTACTCCTATATCTACCATTTCAAGCTTAGAAAAATCAGCTCCTTCTTTTTCCATTAAACCTTTAAGCATAGCTCTTTCTACATCCATACCCCATCCTCCGTATTTCTTACCTTCAAAATCTTTAGGGCTTTTTATGTTTTTAGATACAGGGGAAGCAAATCCAGATGTATTATGTTGTATTATAGCTGCTACTGCTTTTATAGGCATAGAATTTTCTAAAGTTCTAGCATAAGTAACTTCTTCTTGATAGCTTATTCCAAATTCAGCTTGTCCTGCTGCTACTAGAGAAATACTTCCTCCTTCTGATGGCTGAATTATTTCAACATCAAGTCCTTCTTCCTTAAAATAACCTTTGTCCTTTGCTACATATAATCCTGTATGATTAGTATTTGGAACCCAATCTAGCACTACTGTTACTTTTTTAAGATTTTCATTTTTTACCTCTTCTTTTTTTGCACATCCTGCAAAAGCTATAGTCATTAATGAAATTATAGTAATTATTGAAACAATTTTTTTTAGCATAACTTTACCTCCTTTTATTTAGGTCATTTTGCCATGGCATTATTAAATTTTGAAGAATTGATATAATTTTAAATAAGCTCATACTTAAAATTACTATAATAAGAATTACTGCAAACACCTTATCTAAAGCATAAGAATGCTTAACTCTCATCATATAAACTCCAAGTCCTTCACTTCCTCCAAGCCACTCTCCTATTACTGCTCCCATTATACTATAAGTTGCTGCTACTTTAATTCCAGAAAAGAAATTCACCATTGAAGCTGGAAATTTCGCATATTTAAATATTTGAATCTTTCCTGCTCCCATAGACTTTAAAAGATTGATTGTATCTTCATCTACAGAATCAAGTCCATCAAGAAGACTTATAACTATTGGAAAAAAACAAACTAATACAACTACAATAATTTTAGGAAGTTTTCCAAATCCAAACCATATTACAAATAGTGGAGCAAGTGCAACTATAGGTATAGTTTGAGAAACAATTAATAAAGGATAAATTGCTTTTTTTAGTATTTTAATATTGTCCATAAGTACTGCTAGAATAAGTGAAAATATTATAGCTATTATAAATCCAAAAAAAGCCTCATAAATAGTTGTAAAAATATGTACCCTTATATTTGGTAGTATTTCTAAAAAAGTAATAAATATATCTTTTGGTGAAGGTAATATATATTTCTCAATAAATCCTTTGGCTACAACAAACTCCCATATTGTTACTAGTATTCCAAAAAAAGCTATAGGTACTATTTTATTTTCTATACTTTCCAACTTTTTCATTCATTGTCACACCTTCTGGCTTATAATCTATCTTTACTACAGATAATACCCTACTTGCTCCTTCTTTTACACATATTTCTTGAGCTTTTTTTACTATTTCTAAAAGCTCATCTAACTCTCCTTCCATAGTTGTCTCCATAGGTCCTACTTCATATTTAACATTGCATGAATCTATATACTTTATAACTTCATCTACAACTGGATAAATTCTTTCATCAGGAACTCTTGGTATAACTTGAAGACTTACATTTACAATTGGCATTTTAACATCTCCTTTTTTAAAAATAAAACCCTTTATCCTAAACTGGACAAAGGGTTAAAAATCTAATAGATAATATTATCCCTCCGCTGGCATTACCCAGTTCAGGTTATAAGGGTCAAAGCAACACAGCTTACTCTCAGCCAGATTAATCTAGCTCCCCTAATTTTTAAACATTAACATTTCTAAGTTGATTTTACAAGGAAAACATTTCTTCGTCAATGGTTTTAAAAATTAATCCATTATTTTCACTAATTTAAAATCTGTATAGTCACAAGAAACTAAGTGATATTCTATATTATTTTTTTCTCCAACTAGTCCTGCCTTAAAAGATTCTTTTCCATGTAAATGTCCATATATAACTTTTTTTACATTGTACTCTTCATATGTTTTAGTAAAATCAGATTCTTCCAGCTTATCATTAGTTGGTGGATAATGAGTTATAACTATTATTTTTTTTAATCCACCTTTTTTAGCGGCCTCTAAAGAAAGCTTTAACCTTTGTATTTCTCTTTTATATATTTTTTCATCATCTTCTTCAAATTTAACTTCATTAGGACAAAGCCATCCTCTAGTCCCACATATTGCAAAATCTTTATATACACAATAATTATTTTGAACAAATTTCATATCATCATAGAGCTTATTTAATTTGCTTATTGTAGTCCACCAATAGTCATGATTTCCCTTAACCAAAATTTTTTTTCCAGGAAGATTATGAATATCTTCAAGATCAGGAATTGCCTCATTTAAATTTATTCCCCAAGATATATCTCCTACTATTAAAACTGTATCCTCTTCTTTAACATTATTAATCCAATCATTTATTATTTTTTCTCTATGATTTTCCCAGTTAGATCCAAATATATCCATTGACTTGTTTACAACTTTTCCAAAATGTAAATCTCCTATAGCATAAAGAGCCAAATTTATCACTCACCTTTTTTCATAATATTTCTTGTCTAGTTATAAATCCATTTTAAAAGCCATGGACTGCCCATGGCTTTACCTTTTTATTTTTGATTATATTTATCTAAAATATTATCTATCTCATTTCTTAAAATTATAATTTCACGCACATCCTCTAAATCATTTATTTTATCAAATCTTTCTTGAAAATAGCATGCTTTTTCAGTTTCACCTAGACTATAAAGCTTTTGAATGCTGTCTAAAATATCCCTTACTGTAAGTGACTTCATTTCAAACATAACTTGAGCTCTCATAATTTCTTCTCTTATTTCACTCATTTCTTGGTCTAACAAAAATGCTGCATCCCCTGCACGTCTTAACCTTTTAGCAATATCTTTTGGTATATCATGCTGATATTTATATTTTAAAGAATGCTCTATAGTTGCCCAAAAATTCATTGCAAGAGTTCTTATTTGAATTTCTGCTAATATTTCTTTAAGCCCTGATGCTGTTTGTATAGGATATTTTATAATAACATGATAACTTCTATATCCACTGTCTTTATAATTTTTTATATAATCTTTTTCATATACAACAGTCATATCTTTTCTAGTTTTAATTAAGCTAACTATAGTATATATATCTTCAACAAATTGACACATTATCCTAATACCTGCTATGTCTTCTATTTTTTCTTCTATTTCATCCATATTAACATTAAGCTTTTTAGCTTTAGATATAATAGAAGATATTTTTTTTACTCTTCCTGTAACAAATTCTATAGGAGAATATTCTCCATTATTTCTTAATTCTTTTCTAATATTTTTAAACTTAACCTTAAGCTCCTCTACAGCATACTCATAAGGAATAAGTATAGTTTTCCATTCTCTAAGTTCCATAAATCTCACCCTTTAATTTGTATTTTCAATGCTACTTATAAAATTGATTAACTATTGAAATTTTTACACGTATATATTTTATCATAAAACTACTCTATTTTAGATTATTTAAAACTTAATTTGATTATTTTATATAATAATATAGTTTTCCATTTTCTAGTTCATAGCCTATTTCATTTCTTTCTACTAAATAGGAAATCATACCAGCAAGTGTTGAGTTTGAAAAATAATATTCCTTATAATTTAATTTAAGATCATTATATTCTATAATATCTTTTAATAAATCTTCTCTTGTATATGGAGTAGTTAAAAATTCTCTTATTTGATTTAAATATTTATTAATTACTATTTTGTTTTTATATACTAAATCTAGAGTTTCTTCTCTTTCAAGTAAGGTTTTTCCATGAGCAAGCACACAGTAATCAAACTCTAAATTATTTATTTTATCTAACGTATTAATCTGAGCATCTATATCTAATAAAAAAGGAAAATTATATTTTTCTAAAATACTTTCATTAAAAAGGCAGTCCCCTAAATATAAAACCCTATCTTCAGTTATAATTCCTATAGATCCTAGACTGTGCCCTTTTAAATTAACTATATTAAACTTTTCATTATTTAATTTTATTTCTCCTTCTTCTAATGTTTCTTCTATATTTAGAGAATTTCCTCTATTCTTGAAAAAATCATCAAAAAACTTATTAGATTTTCCTCCATAAACATACATAGAAAATAAATAACCATTATCTATAAAAGTTTTAGCATCTTTTGATGAAAGGCATTTAGCTCCTGTATAATAATCTAGTAATACTTTACTTGCACCATAATGATCAGAATGCTCATGTGTATTTATTATATACTTAACTCTAATATCTTGTTCTTCAAATAATTTTATTATTCTATTAGCTCTAGAATTAGATAGTCCTGGATCTATAATTAGTGCATATTTATCTTTAAATATATATACACCAGAATTAGTTCCCCCTTTTATATAAAAGCTATGTCCTTTTATCTTTTCTAGCTTCATGCTACTCCCTCTTTTCTTATCCTAAAATTAACTTTTTTAATCTATTTAAAACAGCTTTTGATTTATATAAATCTTTGCTTATATTAAATTTTATATTTTTAGATGTATTTTCATAAAAAATAGATTCTATAAAATACTCTACTATTCCTCTATCTTTAAATGTAGTATTTATAATTCCCCTACTGTAAAGCTTTGAGTCTAACATAACTACACTATCATAAAAATTCATTCTCTCTTCTTTTGTCATATATCCTTTGCTTGGCTTAAAGTCTTCACAATATTTTATTTTGTAGTTTAAGACTTCATCACTTATATTTATCCCATAATTTTTATTCATATTTTTTGCAAAATCTATATTCTCTTTTTTTATTCTTTCATAATTTTTTTCATAGTCTTCTTTTATCCAGTGTCCATATATTCTACAATTCAATGGTCTAACGCTATATATTGAGCATCTATTCTTTTCATCCTTAAAAGGACAAGGTATTTTTTTTGTGTATTCTAAAAAATAATAATCTAGTATTCTATCCATAATAATATATTTCATATCTTTACTTTTTTGAATATAATTATATATGTTTAAAAATTCTATGAAATTTGCCCCAACAGACTCCATACAACAATTTCCACATCCATTACACTCTCCATTGGGTATACTATTATATAATTTATTAAGACTCTCAAATAAATTTTCTTTTATAGAATATTCTATTCCTCTTTGTATATCATCTTTTTTAATACTAGGCATTACTTTCTCTCCTTGTTATAATATTTTCATAACCTAAAGTATTATATCAAATTTAACTTATAAATGGAGGTTTTTTATGAATAGATACACAAAGATAATTTCACCAGCAGGTGCATATTTTACAAAAGACTTTGAAAAAAAGAAAAAAAATTTAATAAAGGTAAGAGAAATAAAGGAAGATACTGTTAGAAAGTTTTTTATTAATGGAGATTGTGAAGTTTTAGTTTATTTTGAGGAGACTGGAAAAGAAATATTGATTGATTTTTTTAGTCCAGAGGAAGAAGTAAAAAAATACTTAGGTCCTAAATTTATAAATAGGTAATAAAAATGAAAGTTAAAATAATAAATAACCCTACCTCTGGAACTCAAACTCTTCAAAAAAACTTAGAAATTATAATTGGAAGATTAGTGCTTGATAAAACTATAAAAACTGTAGATAAAGTTGATACTACAATAAATTTTGATTATTCAAATGAAATATTAGAAATGAAAGATAAAAACTACGATTTATTGATGATAGTTGGAGGAGATGGAACTGTAAATAATGTTATAAATGCAGTTGCAAAACATAACTTAAATGTACCTCTTTTAATACTTCCAGCAGGAACAGTAAACGACTTAGGAAAATTTTTAGATCTTCCAACTACAATCGAAGGCGTATGTAGTATTATAAAAAATCATGAAGTTAAAGAAATAGACCTTTGTAAAGTAAATGATAAATATTTTATAAATGTAGCAGCTGCTGGACTTTTAGCTGATATTGCAATAAAAACTCCAGTAGAAGCAAAAACTGTGCTTGGAAGATTCGCTTATTATGCTCAAGGAATAAAAGAAGTTCCAAAGCAATTGTTTGAAAGTTTAAAATTTCAATTTAAACATGATGATGAAACATTAGAAGCCGATGCCCTATTATTTTTAGTACTTAATTCAAAATCAGCTGGAGGATTTTCAAGTTTTGCTCCTAAAGCAGATATTTCTGATGGTGTATTTGATGTATGTATAATCAAAAAGTCATATCTTTTAAATACAGCTGGAGTGTTTTTAAAAATATTTTCAGGAGAACATATTAAGGACCCTAATGTAATATACTTTCAAACTGACAACCTTGAAGTAAATTGTTTAAATAAAGAAAATCTCCTGATAGATGTAGACGGAGAATTTGGTGGAACATTTCCTGCAAAATTTGAGATTACAAAAAAAGCATTAAAGGTTATAATAAAAAAGTCTTCATTCTAAAAATTTTAAATGTAGACTTTTTTGAAATTCCATGGCGCCAACGAATTCTAACGAATTCCGTTGCTTAAAATTCATAACGAAAATTATATTTATCCATAATTCAAAAGGATTATAATTTCCTATTCGTTATAAAAAAATAGATGTTATTTAAAAAAGTCTCATATTTTCATGAGACTTTTTGTTATAAATATTATAATTAATATATACTTTATTTCCATTTTACAAAATTAAAAAGTTATGATAAATTGTTGTAATGATTAATAATTGTATACACAGTACATAATATTTTTGAAAGGAATAGATAAATATGAATAATAAATCAAAAGCAATACTTTATATGCTCTTTTCATCCTTTTGTTTTGCTTTAATGGGAGCACTAGTTAAACTTGCTGGGAATGTTCCAACAATTGAAAAAACTTTTTTTAGAAATTTAATTAGTACATTTGTAGCAGCTTATTTAGTAATTAAAAACAAAAAAAACTTTTTTGGAAAAAGAGAAAATCAAAAATATTTATTATTAAGGTCTATCCTTGGAACAATTGGAATGATTGGATATTTTTATAGTATAGATCATCTTTTATTATCTGATTCAGCTATGCTTAATAAATTAAATCCATTTTTTGTAACTATATTTGCTTTATATTTTTTAAAAGAAAAGCCAACACCAGTACAAATTCCATCTTTAATAATTGCTTTTTTAGGTGCTTTATTTATAATAAAGCCTCAATTTAATATTGAAGCATTTCCTGCTTTTATAGGTTTTTCATCTGCTATTTTTGCAGGTGGTGCATATACTATGGTTAGGCTTTTAGGTGATAAAGAAGAATTCTATACTATAGTATTTTATTTTTCATTTGCATCATCAGTAATAATGTTTCCTTTAATGCTTATGAATTTTAAAATGCTTACTTTAAATCAACTTTTAATACTTATATTAACTGGAGTTGTAGCTTCACTTGCACAGTTTTCTTTAACTATTGCATATAAATTAGCTCCAGCTGGAGAAATTTCAATATATAATTATACTAATGTAATTTTTTCTGGAATACTTGGATTAATTTTATGGCAAGAAGTTCCTGATTTTTTAAGTTTTATAGGATATTTATTGATTATAGGATCTGGATTTAGTATATATATTTATAATAAAAAAAAATGCCTGTGAAATTACAGGCATTTTTCTTTATTTATATTTATTAAGTCTATCTTTTGTTTCAAGTCTACTTTTTACTCCATCATCTGCTGATTTATTTCTTTTTTTAGCATCATTTTTCATATAAGTTTTTCCATGAATTAAATCTAAAATATGAAGTGAATCAAGTCCACCATTTTCCATAGATACTCTACAGGATCCGCAGTAAGATATTATATGATCACTCGTTGCATCATTTACTCTTCTATTTAATACTTTTTCTTGGAGCTGAGAATTTACACATCCAGACATTCCACCTACTCCACAACATCTTGTATTTTCTCTTATATTGTTCATTTCCTCTACTTTATACCCTAATTCTTTTAGTATCCACCTTACACTATCATGATGAGAAGTTACATGTCTAGTTGGACATGAATCATGAATATTAAATACCACATCAGAATTTTCTCCGATACCTTTTTGCCCTTTAGGAAGTCCTATTTTTTGATATATTAAGTCCCAATATGAAATAACTTCTTGTTTTGCATATTTTTCATATGTTAAATAGCATGATGGGCAAAGGGTTACAATTACATCTGCACCTGTTTCATCAATTGATTTTTGAACCATTTCAAATCTTTTTTCAAACTTCTCATATTCTCCTATCATAAGTGTAGGTTTTGCACAGCACTGAAGAACTGCTCCAACTTCTCCATCTAATGCTTCTTTTAAGTGTATTAAAGTTTTTTCAACTAATTCTGGGCTATGTACTGGAACTGTACATCCAGGTACTAAAACATATTTTGTTTCTTTATTATTTTGTGCTTTTATATAAGTTGAATTCTTTTCACTACAATCTAATTCTATAGCTTTATCAAGCCCTTTATGTCCTTCAAGTGGTGAATCACCTCCATTTGCCTTAACATATTCTATTCTCATTTCATCAAAATTTGATTTAATATCAAAATCATTTGGACATTTTATTGTACATTGACTACATTGATTACAAGAATATGCAATTAAAGGATCCATATTTTCATAACCCTTTTCAAGATATTCCTTAAATAATGTCTTAGGACAATCAGTATAATCTCTAAGCATTAAACATTCTTTCATACAAAGTTTACATTCACATTGAAGGCATCTTGATGCTTCCTTTTCTGCTTGTTCTTTTGTAAATCCTAAGGAAACTTCATCAAATGACTTTATTCTCTTATCTGGGTCAAGTTCATTTATTTCTTTTCTTTCAACTTTTTCTATATTATCCCAATCAATAGGTATATTTAATTTAGTTTTGTATGAAAATTCTTCTTCCATACGTCTTCCTTCTCTTAAGTCTTTACCACTTAAAAATCTAATTACTGATTTTGCAGCACTTCTTCCTGTTGCCATGGCTTGAATAACAATAAAAGATTTTCCACTTGCATCTCCTGCTATAAATACTTTTTCATCTAAAACTGATTGAAAAGTTAACTCATCACATTCAAAGGTACCATTGCTTCTTTTGCCTAATGAATTTTTTTCGTCAAACGATGAATCAACACCTTGTCCTATTGCAAACACTACTGTATCAACATCAATAATCTTAGTATCATTTTCATTAAATTGAGGAGCAAAGTTTCCATTTTCATCAAACATTGATAAACATTTTTTAAGTTCTATTCCTTTTACTCTTTTATTCTTATCAACTAAAATTTTATTAATTCCAAAGCCTAAATTAAATTTAACTCCTTCTTTTAAGGAAGCCTTTATTTCATGAGTTGATGCTGCCATTTTTTCATAACTTTCTTCTAAGCATACAGAATAAACTTCCTCTACTCCATCAAGTCTTAATGAAGATCTTGCACAATCCATTGCAACATCTCCACCACCAATTACTACAACTTTTTTTCCAATTCCATTTACATTCCTTGTTAAAGAAATTTCTTTAAGATACTCAGCTGCACTAAATATCCCTTTTGCATCATGGTTTTCTAAAGATATATCAACTCTTCCCATATGTTTTCCAACAGCAACTACAACAGCATCAAATTCATTTTTTATTTCTTCAAAGCTTATATCTTTTCCAACTTCAATGCCCATCTTGAAATTTATACCTAATTTCTCCAAATAAGAATACTCAGAATCTATTACATTTCTAGGAAGTCTATATTCAGGAATACCAACTCTCATCATTCCCCCATAAACTTCAAGCTTATCAAATACAGTTACCTCAAAACCTTCCTTTCTCAAGTCAAGTGCTGCTTGTGCTCCAGATGGACCTGCACCTATTATAGCTACTTTTTTTCCATTTTTAGATTTTATAGATAAATCCCAATCACTAGGATCATCAAAATTATCAGCAGCATATCTTTTTAACCCTGCTATTGACATAGGATTATTCTTCTCATTCCATTTGCAGTTTTGCTCACAAGGATGAGCACAAATTCTACCTAAAGTTTTTGGCATAAATAATTTTTCTCTTATTACTTTAATTGACTCTTTTCCTTTTCCTTCTGCGATTAATTTAACATATTCTTTTACATTTGTATGCATTGGACATGTTGCAACACAAGCAGGATTTGAATCCCCCATACAATTATCTACAATATATTTCATATTATCTATAATTTCTTTTCTTAACATGATGACCTCCTAATTGCTGAATTTTTTAATTCCTTTGGATCTACTGCAAATATCATTACTCCTAATACAATTACGAAGCACCAAAATCCTAAGTATGGTGTAATCTTAGTTCCCATTAACCCACTAAAAATTACAGCCCAAAACGCTGCTGTTGAGTTCAAAGCTGTTCCCATAGCCGCTCCTATCAAATCAACAGCCTTATACCATGCTAAATAAGTAATAGCTCCTAATGTAGCAATTCCAGCCAAATACAATACAGTTCCTGTACTAATAACTTCTCCTGCTAATGTATATCCTTTAACAATTGGTAATACTACTAACCCATAAGCTACAAATGATACTAAGTATCTTACTGTTAAGAAATGTATAGGCTTAGCCTCAATATCATTTTCTTCATTAGTGTTAATTTTTTTCATAGCATATCCTATAATTACACCTTCTGATGCCCATCCAATAACTGCTAATAATGAAAAAGCTATACCTTTGTAGAATTGTGGATACATATTAAGGTCAACCTTTGAATAACCTAATGCCGCTGAACCTATTAAACTAATAATAATACCTATTACTGATCTTAATGATAATTTTTCTTTTAAAATAAAATATGACATAATTGCTCCAACGCCTGGATAAATTACAGAAATACTTGATGCATATGGTGCTGAGGCATATTTAACACCTAATAAGTAACCACTCATACCAACTGGTGCACCAACAAGAGCAGCCATCATAGTAACTTTACCTTTTTTAGTTTTCATTAGTTGAAATGTTTTTGTTAAATCTTTCCTAAATAATAATAGTAATGCTAACCATATAAAACAAAATCCATCATGGAAAAAAGCTTGTACTAATGGAGTTGCTTTTGAATTTAAAAATATTTTAAATCCTCCTATTTTACCCATTAATACAGTATCTAGCCCCCAAGCTAAACCAACTAATATACCAAACATTATCCCCTTTTTGAAATTTTTTCTACTAGTTTCCATAACACCATTCCTTTCTTATATTATTTTTAATCATCAATGATTGCACATTTATATATGAGCAAATACTGTGCCAAGTTTCAAAAACCACTGAAAACCTTTGTTTTTGTTAAAGTTTTAATTATAACTAAAACAAAGTGTCCTTAAATTTAACACTTTTATTTACACAGACTGTTAAATTTAAGGACACTTGTTATATTTTTAGTCATCTTTTATCAAAATATGTTTTTTGAATTTTATCTTATCCTATTTTAAGAATTATTTTCTTCACCAATTTTTTTTAAAACCGATATATTCTTTATATATTTATAGTCATCTAAAATAGATCTATGCACAATTTTGCTTACATCAAACTTTAATAATTCAAATATCCACTGCACTGCATAACCTATTCCTAAAGCATAAATTACTGTTCCTATTCCAACAGGTGCTCCTAGTATAATTCCAACAATTAAGGCAAAACCCTCTATAATATTCCTAATAAATCTTACAGATTTTCCTGTTTTCTTAACAAAAACTACCATTAATCCATCCCTAGGACCAGTTCCCAATTGAACTTTCATATAAAAATATATTCCTATTGCCATAAAAAAAAGGCTTAGAATCAGCATAATAAGACCAGATATAAAATTACTGCTCTGAGGGATAATTTGTGATTTATTAATAATGTCAATAAATACACCTATAAGTATCATATTTACTATTGTTCCCCACCCAGGAATTTCTCCCATTAATGTCGTAAATATTAAAATACTAAATCCTGTTATTATTTGTATCATTCCTAATGTAATAG
This sequence comes from Tepidibacter formicigenes DSM 15518, assembly GCF_900142235.1. Lineage (GTDB taxonomy): Bacteria > Bacillota > Clostridia > Peptostreptococcales > Peptostreptococcaceae > Tepidibacter > Tepidibacter formicigenes. The sequence continues at coordinate 29,515 of NZ_FRAE01000021.1, forward strand.
GTATATGTTTTATAATACCTATATGAAACGCATCCCATGGCCCAACTCCTATATTTGCATTTACTTCCAAAACAATGCCTATTGCACATAATAAAAGTCCAAAAATTAAGTTGCTCACTATTTTTACATACTTCATAATTACATTTCCCTCTTTTCTATATATTTTCTTATTACTATTTTTACTAAAACTTAAAAAAGACTAAAAACTCATAGGCTCTTAGTCTTTTCTTTAATGTCTCTAAAAATCCACTTTTTACTATAATAAGTACAAATAAATAATTTTTTCAGTTGTCTTTTTATTTATATTTTATTTTGTATAGCTTTTTTCTTGTGCATTAGGACATTGTTTATTATATAAACACGATAAACATATGTAAAGAAGGCACTTTTTAGTAAGATAGTTTCAAAAAAGAAACTACTAAAAACTTTAGCCTCTAATTACATATGGTAAATATATAGCATTTGCACATCCATGAGAATATTAAATTACTCCTTCTCCAAAATAAACATCCCTTGGTATTGTGAATCTTGCCATATTTATTCCTCCCCATTTTATGATATAATTTTTCTAGTTGATTTTTATTTATAATAATTTTTTACTTGTGCCTTAGCACATGACTTATTATACGAACATGATAGATTTATGTGAAGAAGGCACTTTTTAGAAAGGTAGTTTCAAAACAGAAACTAATGTTAAAAGTTTTAAAGGATGGTGATAAAATATGCCTAAAGATAGAACTAATAAAGTAAGTTGTAATAATTATAGATGTGAAATAGAAGTAACTTTAGAATTAATAGGCGGAAAATGGAAAGCCCTTATACTTTGGAATTTAGGAAATCATGAAGTTATAAGATTTAATGAGTTTAGAAGAATAATTCCTGAAATAACACAAAAAATGTTAACCCAACAATTAAGAAGTTTAGAGGAATATGGATTAATAAACAGAAAAGTTTATAATCAAATCCCTCCAATGGTAGAATATTCCTTATCAGAAGAAGGTAAGAAATTAATACCTATATTAAATCAAATGGATAAATGGGGAAAAAATTATATAACCAATTATAAAAATAAATCAAGTAATATTTAGCTAATTTTTTTACATCATATATTTATTTTTCTCTATCAAATTATTCCTATTTTCAATAATCATTTTTCAATGTATTCCATTTGATACCATCTATAAGGAGGTATTTTTTTATGAATGAATGTAATAAAATGTGTATGTCTATGGAGTCAATTGTAAATTCTATTCCCTTTGGGATTTTAGCTATATCACTGAATGGAAATATAAATTTAATAAATAATACAGCTAGAGAAATGTTAGAATTAGAAGACTGTTCATTAGAGAGTATAGATTTAAATGATATTCTTCCAAATTGGAAAGAAATTATAGAAAAAGCAAAAAAAAATAATATCTCTTTCGAAGAAAACATTTTAATTAATAGAACAAAACATAGACTTAATCTAGAAATAAATAGTATGAAAAAAGACGAAGAATTTATAGGACTAGTCGTTATAATAAGAGATATTAAAAAGGTTATAAATATAGTAAATAAATATTCTTTATCTGAAGCTATATACACATTTGATAATATAGTTTATAAAAGTCAACAAATGAAAAAAGTTATACAACATAGCAAAGAAATAGCAAATAGCCCATCTACAGTTTTAATAACAGGTCAAAGTGGAAGTGGAAAAGAATTATTAGCACAAGCTATTCATAATTCAAGCAATAGGAAAAAAGGACCATTTATAGCCGTAAACTGTGGAGCTATTCCTAAAAATTTAATTGAAAGTGAACTATTTGGATATGAAGACGGTTCTTTTACAGGTGCTAAAAAAGGTGGACGAGCTGGTAAATTCGAACTAGCAGACGGTGGAACTATATTTTTAGATGAAATAGGTGAAATGCCACTTGAAATGCAAGTAACTCTTTTAAGAGTATTGCAAGAAAATTGTATAACTAGAATAGGAGGAAAAAAAAGTATACCTATTAATGTTAGAATAATAGCTGCTACTAATAAAGATTTAAAAAAAGAAATAAAAAAAGGTACTTTTAGAGAAGACCTATTTTATAGATTAAGTGTAATCCCTATAAAAATTCCACCTTTAAAAGATAGAATTGGAGATGTCCCTGTATTAATAGATTATTTTCTAAATATTAAAAGTAATAAATTAAAAAAAGAAATACCTAATATATCTGATAGTTTATATAAAAAAATGATTTCTTATTGTTGGCCTGGAAATGTTAGAGAATTAGAAAATTGCGTAGAAAACATCGTTAACCTAAATGGCAAGACAACTTTTGAAATAGACTTTGATGAATGCACATGTATGACTCGAGATAATTTAGGTAACTTAATAAAACCAAAAACTACTACATCTAGTCATTCTTATAATACATTCAATGAAAATGAAGAAGTTATTCCCTTAAAAGAACTAGAAAAAAATGCAATAATAAAAAGTATATCTTTATGTAAAGGTAATATGAGTAAAGCTGCATTAAAATTAGGAATTAGCAGAAATACATTATACAATAAAATTAAGAAATATAATATCCAAGTAAATTAAAAGCAGGACTAAAATATCCTGCTTTCAATCTATTATTTAGCTTTAAAAAATTCTACTTTTTCATTTAAATTTATTATGTTTATACTACTATCTTTATAATCAATTTCAAAATTAGCAAAAGCAGAATGTAAGTCTATATCTCTTAAAATATGACAAGTCATAATATATCCATTTTTGCTAAATCTTATTACCAATCCTCTTACCTTAGGAAACTGTATTCTTGATATATTTAAATCATTTTTCCCCATATCTATATCTAAATTTCTATAATTTAAATCTATAAATAAATCCATATCCATATCATCTTCTTTTATAACTCTAATATCAAAATCACTCTTTAATATAAGATTTCCTTTTTTAAACATATTTTTCTCCTTAAATAAATTTTCTAACACTTTTACCATTTAAATAGTCACACTTATCTCCTTGATATATATTATTTTCATTCATATATTCATCTATCATATCTTTTATCTTCCACCAAGATGTATTCCAGTTACAAAACAGAGTATTTTCTTCAGGAGCTCTACCTATAAGTCTATGTATTACTATATTTTTAGATACATACTGTAAAAATACACAAACCCTTTTTACATATTCATCTAATGATATCATTTGTATTTCTCCACTTTCATACTCTTTTGCCATGGCAGTTTCTTTAGCTATATATAAAGAATGAAGCTTTACTCCATCTACATTAAGAGCTGATAGTATCTTTGCATTTTCAATTACATCATCCATATTATCATTTGGTAGATTCAATATAAGATGTACTATTGTTTCAAAGTTGTATTTCTTTGTTCTAATTACTGAATCTATAAGTTCGGCAAGTGTATGCCCTCTATTTATTTTTTTTAGTGTATGATAATTTACAGTTTGAAGCCCAAGCTCTATAGATATATTAACTCCTTTTTCCTCTACTTTTTTTAATACTTTTAAATACTCCTCATTTATAGAATCTGGTCTTGTTGATATAGCTATTTCAACTATATCATCAATTAATGCCTCATTTATATATTGTTCAAATTTATCAAGCGACATATATGTATTGGTATAATTTTGAAAATATGCTATGAATTTATTAGCTTTATATCTTTTTCTTATATAACTCATATTTTTTTCAAGCTGTTCTCTAACAGATAGTGTATTTTTTAAAGATTCAAATCCAGCTCCTACATCAGCACAAAATGTGCATCCTCCAACTCCTACTACACCATCTCTATTAGGACAAGTTATTGGTAAATTTACAGGAAGCTTGTATACTTTTTCTCCATATTTTTCTTTTAAATATTGTGAATATATTTTATATCTTTCTTCCATTTTAATCCTCCAAAATTTAAATAGACTATAATTTACTATTCATTATAACAAAGTCTTTATTCTAAATATTTTAAATGTAGACTTTATTGAAATTCATAACGTAAATTATATTCTTTCAAAATTTAAATTGATTATAATTTACTATTCATTATAACAAAAATAGCAGGAATAATTCCTGCTATTTTTATAATTAGTTTGAACTTATTATAATTATTTTCTCTGCATTAGTTATTGGAGGTAAACTCATTGTCATTATTGGGCTATGATAAATTTTAACCTTTGTTCCTTCTTTTATGTCATCTATAGATAATTTCTTTCCTTCTTCATCTACTATTTCCGTTTTATCACTTACAGTAAACTCTATTCCATCATTCATATTTTCTCCTATAAATATCATTTTTCCTTCTTTTATATCTCTTATTTTTGAAACTTCTCCTTCTTTACAGTAAACATCTTTTACAATTACTTTCTTCGCATTTGCTATTGGAGGTAAGCTTCTTGTCATTTTTGCATCATGATAAACTATTATATTTGAACTATTTTGTAAATCATTAACACCTAATTTCATTCCATCAGCAGTTACTATTTCTGTATCTTCATTTATCATAAATTTAATTTTATCATACATTCCATTTCCTTCAACTAAAGCCATAACTCCAAATTTATTATTTTGAATTTTTTTAACTGTTCCTATCATTTTATATAAACCAGTAGCTTCGTCAAAATATTCACTACCTCCAGCAAATACATTATCTTTCTCCTTTATAGATAATTCTAATTGAGAAGATACATTAACAACATATTCTTTTGTATCTATGGATTTTTCTTTTCCTTCAAAATCTCTATATAAATTAAACTTTATAATTGTAGTCCCTTCTTTTAGCCCTTTTAATTTCCAAACATGTTCTCCACCCATTCCACAAATATTTGCTTCTTCATTCTCTTTTGAATAAGATTTAAAAGTATCAAAAACAACCTCAACTATATCTTTATTTTCAATATCATAATTCCATATATATCCTGTTGTCGGATTTTCTTTTAATTTAATTTCATTCTCATTACTTTTATTCAAAATAACAGTTTGATTATTTTCATTCCAAATAATATTATATCCAACCACAGATGATATAAATCTTAAAGGTATATAAATCTTATCATTAATAACTTTAGCTGGTACATCTAATTCAATTTTTTCTGGTTCTCCTGTTAAATCATATTTGTGATATATTAATACTTCTTTATCTTCAATAGTCATTTTTATATCTGTATATTCAGTTTCAATATTAACTATTTTTTTATTTTTGTCCAATGTGATCTTAGCACCTAAATTTTCTACTATAAAGTTTACAGGTACAATAGTTCTTCCATCAAATATTACAGGCTTTTCATCAGGAAATATAATATCTTTTCCATCAATATTTACATTAATAGTTTTATCCTGTACATAAAGAGTTGGTACTGGCTGATAAAGATTCTTTTCAATTGCAAATATTGGTGATATAGATGTTGCTAAAATAGCTCCTAATAATGTTGTTGTTATAATATTTTTTTTAATATTCATAGTAAATTTCTCCCTTTCTTTAATTGTTTTACATATACTTAGACGAGTAAAAAATAAAAAAGTTCCATTAATTCAAAAATATTTTTTGAATTAATTAAGAAATATATAAATATAATAATTTTATATGATATATAATTGACAAAGATATTGTTATATCGTAATATTATAATATAATGTATCATAGGAGGAATATGAATGGAAAACTATAAAAATGATACTAAGTTATTTGAAGAATACTCAGAACTTTTAAAAGCTTTATCTCATCCTGTGAGACTTTGTATAGTTAAAGGACTTCTAGATAACGGATCAAGCAATGTATCTAATATGCAAAATTGTCTTGACATGCCTCAATCTACCATATCTCAACATGTATCAAAATTAAAGTCTGCTGGAATAATAAGTGGAGAAAGAAATGGTCTTGAAATAATATATAAAGTATCTAATGATAAAGTAGAAAAAATAATAAAAGCATTATTTTAAGTTTATTCTTTTTTTAAAATCAACATCATAATATTTTAATATATAAATGTTAAGAAGGAGGATTAATATGAGTAAAAAAATAGTTATCGTTGGTGGAGTTGCAGGGGGTGCTTCTACTGCTGCAAGACTTAGAAGATTAGATGAAAATGCAAAAATAATAATGTTTGAAAGGGGAGAATATATATCTTTTGCCAACTGTGGACTTCCATATTATATAGGAGAAACTATAACCGAAAGAGATGCTTTACTTGTTCAAACAGTTGAAGGTATGTCTAAAAAATTTAATATGGATATAAGAAACTTAAGCGAAGTTACTAAAATAAATAAAGATAAGAAAACTGTTACTGTTAAAAATTTAAGAACAAATGAAACTTATGAAGAAAGCTATGATTATTTAGTATTATCTCCTGGTGCAAGCCCAATAAAACCTCCTATTCCAGGAATTGATAAAGCTGATAATTTATTTACACTTAGAAATATTCCTGATACAGATGCTATAAAAGAATTTGTTGATAATAAAAAGCCTAAAAAAGCTGTTGTTGTAGGTGGAGGGTTTATAGGAATAGAAATGGCCGAAAACCTTCATGACAGAGGAATTGAAGTTACATTAGTTGAAATGGCAAATCAAATAATGGCTCCAGTGGACTTTGAAATGGCAAGTATTCTTCATTCTCATATAAAAGATAAAGGCGTTAACTTAATTTTAGAAGATGGAGTTAAAGAATTTAAAAACAAAGGAAGAAAAATCCTTCTTTCAAGTGGAAAAGAAATAGAAGCTGATATGATTATTTTATCTATTGGTGTTAGACCAGAAAGTAATCTTGCAAAAGATGCTGGTCTTGAACTTGGTGAAAGAGGAACTATTAAAGTAGATGAAACTTTAAGAACTTCTGATAAAAATATTTATGCACTAGGTGATGCTGTTGAGGTTACAGATTATATAAACAAAAAACCTACAATGATTCCTCTTGCTTGGCCAGCTAACAGACAAGGAAGACTAGTTGCTGATCATATAAATGGTAGAAATGTTAAATATAACGGAACAATGGGTACTTCTATTGCAAAAGTATTTGATATGACAGTAGCTTCTACTGGTAATAACGAAAAAACTTTAAAAAGATTAGGTATAGAATACAAAGCTATACACATTCATCCAGGTTCTCACGCAGGATATTATCCTGGAGCATTCCCTATAGCACTAAAATTAATATTTGATCCTAAGGATGGTAAAATATTCGGTGCTCAAGGTGTAGGTTATGATGGAGTTGATAAACGTATAGACGTTATAGCTACAGCTATTAAAGGAGGGCTTACTGTATTTAATCTTCCTGATTTAGAGCTTGCTTATGCTCCTCCATATTCATCCGCTAAAGATCCTGTAAATATGGCAGGATATGTAGCATCTAATATAATAGAAGGTTTAGTAGACATTGTTTACTGGGATGAGATAGATGAAATAATTAAAAATGGCGGTCTTTTAATAGATGTAAGAGATGAAATTGAAAGAGATATGGGATATATTAAAGGATCTATTAATATTCCTTTAGGCGAACTTAGAAGTAGGCTTAATGAAATTCCAAAAGATAAAGAAATATACGTAACTTGTCAAGTAGGACTTAGAGGATATTTGGCTGCTAGAATTTTAATGCAAAATGGATACAAGGTTAAAAATTTAGACGGCGGATATAAAACTTATTCATCTGTATTTGGATCAGATTTTGAAAATAACTGTACTCCTGATGTTGATGATTCTGGAGTAGCTCATATAAATACTAATTGTCTTGAAGAAATTGTTCCTAAAATATCTTTAAACGCTTGTGGTCTTCAATGTCCAGGTCCTATTATGAAAGTATATCAAAATATAGAAAATATGAATGAAGGTGAAGTTCTCGAAGTAACTGCAAGCGATCCTGGATTTGCGAAAGATATTAAATCTTGGTGTGAAAAAACAGGTAATACACTTTTAAAATCAAGCTTTGAAAACAAAGCATTTAAAGCTTTAATTCAAAAAGGAAAAAATAATAATATAAATAGTGCTAATGTTCTACAAGAAACAAAAGATGGAGCTACAATGGTAGTATTCAGTGGTGATTTAGATAAAGCCATAGCTTCATTTATAATAGCATCAGGTGCTGCTTCTATGGGTAAAAAAGTAACTATGTTCTTTACATTCTGGGGACTTAATGTATTAAGAAAACAAGATAGCCCTAAAGTTGAAAAGGATATGCTTGAAAAAATGTTTGGTATGATGATGCCAAAAGGTCCATCAAAACTTCCTCTTTCTAAAATGCATATGGGAGGTATGGGTCCTAAAATGATAAATTATGTTATGGAAAAGAAAAATGTAGATTCTCTTGAAACTTTAATGAAAAATGCCATGGATTTAGGAGTTAAAATTGTAGCTTGTGCTATGTCTATGGATATAATGGGAATTAAAGAAGAAGAACTTATCGATGGAGTTGAAATCGGAGGAGTTGCTTCATACCTTGGAGCGGCTGAAGATTCTGGTTTAAACTTATTTATATAAGTAAAAATGGGAGCTTCAATAGCTCCCATTTTTACTTACTTGTTTTTCCATAAGCTTTTTTGTATATATCAGCTAATTCTGAAACTAGTGGTAGTTTAGGATTTGCTGGTGTACACTGATCTTCAAATGCTTTATCAGAAAGTTCTTCTATTTTATCAAAATATTCTTTTTCATCAATTCCACATTCTTTAATAGACATTGGAACATTTAATTCTTTCATTAAGTTTTTCACTGCTTCTATTAAAGATTTTACTCCTTCTTCTACAGTATCTGCTTTTAATCCTAAAGCTTTTGCAATTTCTGCATATTTTCTATCTGCTATAAATTCTTTATATTTAGGGAATGCTGCAAATTTCTTAGGCTTAGCTGCATTATACTCTATTACATGAGGAAGAAGTATTGCATTTGCTCTACCATGTGGTATATGGAATTCTCCACCTAGCTTGTGAGCAAGAGAATGGTTTATTCCAAGGAATGCATTAGTGAATGCCATTCCTGCCATACAAGAAGCATTGTGCATTTTTTCTCTAGCTTCTTTATCATTTCCATTTCTATATGCTCTTGGTAAATATTCAAATACTAATTGTATAGCTTTTATAGCCAGTGCATCTGTAAAGTCTGTAGCCATTATAGACACATATGCCTCTATTGCATGTGTTAAAACATCCATCCCTGTATCTGCTGTAACCCCTGCTGGAACTGTCATTACAAAACTTGGATCTAATATTGCTACATCTGGAGTTAACTCATAATCAGCAAGAGGATATTTAATATTATTTTTCTTGTCAGTTATAACAGAGAATGCTGTAACTTCTGAGCCTGTTCCTGATGTAGTAGGAATTGCTACCATCTTAGCAAGCTTTCCTAGTTTAGGGAATTTAAATGTTCTCTTTCTTATATCCATAAATTTAAGCTTTAATCCATTGAAATCTGCATCTGGATGTTCATAGAATAACCACATTCCTTTTGCAGCATCCATGGCAGATCCTCCACCTAAAGCTATTATAGTCTCTGGCTTAAATGCTTTCATTAAGTTCGCTCCAGCCATTACTGTTTCAACTGATGGATCTGGCTCTACATCTGAGAATATTTCAATCATCACATTGTTCATTCTCTTTCTTAAATGATACATTACCTTATCTACATATCCAAGTTCAACCATCATTCTATCTGTAACTATAACAACTCTATTTACATCTGGCATTTTAGTTAAATATTGAACTGAACCAAATTCATGATATATTTTTTCAGGAACTTTAAACCACTGCATATTCACTCTTCTTTTCGCCACCTTTTTAACATTTATTAAGTTTACTGCTGATACGTTATCTGTAGTTGAATTATTACCCATAGATCCACATCCAAGAGTAAGTGATGGCATATTAGCATTATATATATCACCTATAGCTCCATGAGTTGATGGTGCATTTACTAAAAGTCTACCTGTTCTAACTCTTTTGCTAAATTCATATATTACATCATCATCGTTTGAATGAATTACAGCAGAATGTCCAAGTCCACCAAATTCAGTCATTTCTATAGCTCTTTTTATTCCTTCTTCACTATTTTTTACTTTGTAACATGCAAGTACAGGACTTAATTTTTCTTTAGATAATGGATATTTAGGTCCTACTCCTTCAAGCTCTGCAATTAATATTTTAGTATCTTCAGGAACATTAAGTCCTGCCATTTTAGCTATTTTATATGCACTTTGTCCTACTATATCAGGATTAATGGTACATTTTTCTTCATTTACAACTAGTTTTTGAAGCTTAGCCATTTCTTCTTTATTTAAAAAGTAACAGTTATATTCTTTCATTAAATTAACTACATTTTTGTATATTTCTTGATCTATTATAACAGCTTGCTCTGATGCACATATCATACCATTATCGAATGTTTTAGAAAGTATTAAATCATTAACAGCCTGTCTTATATCAGCTGTTTTTTCTATATAACAAGGAACATTACCAGCACCAACACCTAATGCTGGTTTCCCTGAAGAATAAGCAGCTTTAACCATTCCAGGTCCACCTGTTGCTAGTATTAAAGCAACACCATCATGCTTCATTAAAAAATTTGAAGCTTCAATAGACGGTTCTTCTATCCATTGAATACAATTTTCTGGAGCTCCAGCCTTTATAGCAGCATCTCTAACTATTCTTGCAGCTTCAACTGAACACTTTTGAGCTGATGGATGAAAACTAAATATTATTGGATTTCTAGTTTTCATTGAAATTATAGATTTAAACATAGTAGTTGAAGTAGGATTTGTAACAGGTGTAACTCCTGCTATAACACCAATAGGTTCAGCAACTAATGTATATCCTTCTTCTTCATTTTCTTCTATAATTCCTACTGTTTTATCGTATTTTACACTATGATATACATATTCTGTTGCAAACATATTTTTCGTTATTTTATCTTCATAAATTCCTCTTCCAGTTTCTTCAACTGCCATTTTAGCAAGTTTCATATGTTTATCAAGACCAGCAAGAGCCATTTCTTTAACTATATTATCAACTGTCTCTTGATCTAATTTTAAAAATTCCTCTTTAGCTTTATTTGCCTTTTTAACTAACTCATCTATCATAAATTTAGGATCTTTCTTTTGCTTTTCAACTTTTGACATAATATAACCTCCTTAGAGTTTGATAGTTATTTAACTAACTTTGTTGTATTTATAGTACTACTTTTTTAAAATATTGTCAATAATATTATTTTAATTTTTTTTAAAAAAATTATATCTTCGCAGGAAAACGTTTTATTTTCAATGTTAGCTTTTTGTTTTTAATTAAATTAATAATTAAATATTTCTTTAGATTTATTTAACAAATTATATGTTTTATTCTTTTATAAATATATATTTTTGAATTTTATAGAAATGTTAGTTATTAGTTTAACAATTATATGTAAAAAAATAAAAAAAGATTACGTGGCTACGTCCTACTCTCCCAGGAGGCTACCCTCCAAGTACCATTGGCGCTAAGGAGCTTAACTTCTGTGTTCGGAATGGGAACAGGTGTATCCTCCTTGCTATTGTAACCACATAATCTTTTTCAAAATTTTAATATATTTAATATAACTGGTGCCCAGAGGCGGAATCGAACCACCGACACGGGGATTTTCAGTCCCCTGCTCTACCGACTGAGCTATCTGGGCAAAGTGGTGGGCCTTCAGGGACTCGAACCCCAGACCTACCGGTTATGAGCCGGGCGCTCTAACCAACTGAGCTAAAGGCCCACTTTATCATCTATGGTGGGCTTAGCTGGACTCGAACCAGCGACCTCACGCTTATCAGGCGTGCGCTCTAACCACCTGAGCTATAAGCCCTTATATATTTAATTGGCGACCTGGAAGGGACTCGAACCCTCGACCTCCAGCGTGACAGGCTGGCATTCTAACCAACTGAACTACCAGGCCATAATTGGTGGGCTCAACAGGGCTCGAACCTGTGACCCCCTG
>NZ_FRAE01000006.1 GCF_900142235.1 Tepidibacter formicigenes DSM 15518
ATTAATTTATTAAACCCTTCAATAGAATTTGAAACTTCAATATACTTATCTAATTCAATTCCTCTAAAATCTTGAGCTCTAGCAACATGTGAATGCTTAGCTATATCTATTCCGATAATTAAAGTTGATTCTGTTATTTGCGAAATCTTTTTATTTTGTGTATAATTCATTTGTAGTACCTCCATTGATAGTCTTATTTTAATTCGGGGTAAGTTGCAATCTTACACCCTGTATTCTATCAGGAGGTACTTTTTTTATCAAAGTTCAAATTTATTCATTACAGGAATGCTCCTTTTATGTTTAATTTGCAAAACTTCAAAATAAGACTTTTTTACATTCATTATAACATATTTTTTTAAATATAAAAAATTCCATACTCCTAATACTTGTAAAATTAATAAATATATATTTTAAATATCTTATAATTGACATTTTCAAATTTTCTAAATTTTTTAAAAACTCCACTTTATTTTGTGTATTTTTTCTAATATACTTAAATATAAATAAAATATATTTTATTTATATTACTTTTTATTATTTTAACTAAAGGAGGTATTTTTTGTGGAAGCGTTGAATATTTTTTTCACTCAACTAAGTGGTATTGTTTGGGGACCTATTATGCTTATTTTATTAGTTGGTACAGGTGTTTTATTGACATTTAGACTTGGATTTATTCAAATTACTCATCTTCCTTATGCCTTAAAATTAGCTTTTTCAAAACCTAAAGAAAAGGAAAATAACCCCAAAGAAGAAGGAGATATATCTCATTTTCAAGCTCTTATGACAGCTCTTGCTGCAACTATAGGTACTGGTAATATCGCAGGAGTTGCTACAGCTGTTGCAGCCGGAGGTCCAGGAGCTGTATTTTGGATGTGGGTTACAGCATTTTTTGGAATGGCTACAAAGTATGCAGAAGGTATGCTTGCTGTTAAATACAGAATTATTGATGACAATGGAGAAATGGCTGGAGGTCCTATGTATTATATAGAAAAAGGACTAAATGCCAAATGGTTAGGAGTTTTATTTGCATTTTTTGGTGGTTTTGCTGCTTTTGGTATAGGAAATATGGTTCAAGCAAATTCTGTTGCTGAATCTATAAATGTTACTTTTGGAGTAAATCCAGTTATAACAGGTATTATTTTATCAATATTAACTGCTATAGTTATACTTGGTGGAGTTAAAAGTATAGGTAAAGTTACTGGTCTTATAGTTCCTATCATGGCAATATTCTATATAGCTGGTGCTGCATTAATATTAATTATAAATGCCTCTCAAGTTCCTCATGCCTTCTCTCTTATATTTAAACATGCATTTACTCCTGTAGCTGCAACTGGTGGATTTATGGGAGCTGCTGTAAAACTTGCTATTCAAAAAGGTGTATCTCGTGGAGTATTCTCAAATGAATCAGGGCTTGGTTCTGCACCAATAGCTGCAGCTGCCGCTAAAAGTGATGTACCTGGTCGTCAAGCACTAGTATCAATGACTGGTACATTTATAGATACTATAATAGTTTGTACCATGACTGGTCTTGTATTAATTTCTACAGGAGCTTGGACCAGCGGAGAAACTGGAGTATCCTTAACTACAAAAGCATTTAGCACTGGTCTTCCAGGAAATTCAGGTGGACTTATAGTTTCTATAGGAATCATATTCTTTGCTTACTCTACAATACTTGGTTGGAGTTATTATGGAGAAAAATGTATGCAGTACTTATTCGGTTCAAAAGTTATTAAACCTTATAGATATGCTTGGATTATATTCGTTTTAATTGGATCTTCTATCAAGTTAGATCTTGTTTGGAATATAGCAGACGTATTTAATGCACTTATGGCATTCCCTAACTTAATAGGACTTATTGGGTTAAGTGGAGTACTGGTTTCTGAAACTAGGAAATTTAATAAATTATTAGCAGAAGAAAAAAGACAAAATTTATAAAAATAAAGGGGATAACTCCCTTTATTTTACTTTTATGTATTTTTCTTCTTTCTTTGTTACCTTTCCTATTATTTTAGCTTCCATCCCTTTATTTTTTATAATACTTTTTACTAATTCTTCTCCCTTATCTTCATCTACTGAAATTAAAAGCCCTCCTGAAGTTTGAGGATCATATAAAACATCCATAATAGAATCTTTTACACCTTCATAATAGACATCTTTAGATATGTAATCTCTATTTCTATACATACCAGCAGGTATTATTCCCATACTTGCAAACTCTAAAGCTGATTCTATTATAGGAACCTTTTGGGAATCAATTTCAATTGAAACATTGGATCCTTTAGCCATTTCTAAAGCATGTCCTAAAAGCCCAAACCCCGTAATATCAGTTACAGAATTTACTGGTATTTCATCAAAAGATTTTGCTGCATACTTATTTAGATGAGTCATTATTTTTACTGCTTCATCCTCAATATTTTTATCCACAATTTCAGCTTTTATAGCAGTGTTTATTATACCAATCCCTATTGGCTTTGTAAGTATTAAAACATCTCCTTCTTTTGCATTAGAATTTGACAATACTTTATGTGGATGAACAATTCCCGATACAGAAAGTCCGTATTTAGGCTCTTTGTCATCAACTGAATGTCCTCCAACAAGAAGAGCTCCTGATTCTTTTACTTTATCATGTCCTCCCTTTAATATTTCACCTAATATACTCATATCACTACAAGATGGAAAACATACTATATTCATAGCAACTATTGGTTTTCCCCCCATGGCATATACATCAGAAAGAGAATTAGTAGCTGCAATTTGCCCAAATAAATAAGGATTATCAACTACAGGGGTAAAAAAATCTAAAGTCTGTATTAAAGCCATTTCTTCATTCAATTTATAAACAGCAGCATCATCAGCCGTATCAAGTCCTACTAATAATTTCTCACTTTCAATTTTAGGTAACACACTTAGTATACCAGCCAGAGCCTCTGGCCCAATTTTAGCTGCTCATCCTGCAGAAGTTGTCATTTGCGTTAATTTTACGTCATTTTTCATAGGTTTTCACCTTCCTTATATTAGAAAATACAACTATATAATATCATATTTTGTAATATAAATGTATTAATTTACTATTATTAAGTCTTTTATTCCTTCAAATTTTTTATTCCCTATACCGGATACATTTTTTATATCACTTATAGAGTGAAATGTCCCATTTTGCTTTCTATATTCTATAATTCTAACAGCTATTACATTTCCTATACCAGGTAAAGAATTTAATTCGTTTACAGAAGCTGTATTTATATTAATTTTAGAAGAATTGTTATTATTATTTGCATTATAGTTATTATACTTCTCACTAGTATCTTTAGATGAAATTCTCTCTTCCTGTGTATCTCCTCCTATCTTAGGTATTATATAATGACATCCATCTTCTAATTTAATAGCTAAATTTACCTTATTTAAATCTGCATTTTCTGTAAGTCCACCTAATTTTTCTACAGCATCTATAAGTCTATCACCATTATTTAAATTTACTACTCCACATGTATTTATCTCTCCACTTATATAAACAACTATTTTTGAATCTTCATCTATTTCTATTTTTTCATTTTTAATATACTCTTCTTCATTATTAATGCTTTTTTCTATATTTTCTTCATCATTAATAGTATCTTTTGGACTTACAACATAAACGGTTTTTCCAAAGTTAATTTTACCACTAAATAATATACCAATAAAAACTACTGCTAAAATTGTTAAAAAAATTATAAAATTTCTCATGTTAACTTTCATCATAACCCCTCCTTACATTTTATTATTGACTAAAATATGTTATACTAAAATATATTGTTTCAAGATCGGAGGTATATATGAAGAAGTTTATATCACTATTTTTAATAATCATTTTAATATCTTTATCTTTGCTTACTGCTTTTTCTCAAGAGAAACCTTCTATAGCTTCAGAATCTGGGATTCTTATTGATTACAATACGGGTAAGATTTTATACGGTAAAAATATACATAAAAAAATGTACCCTGCTTCAACTACTAAAGTTATAACAGCACTTCTTACATTAGAAAATGGTAATCTTGATGATAAAATAACAATCGATTATGATTTGGGTTATATCGATGGAAGTAGTATGTATATAAAAAAAGGTGAAACTTTTACTGTTGAAGAACTTTTAAAAGCAATGCTCATAAGATCTGCAAATGATGCAGCTGTAGTTCTTGCCAATTACATTTCAGGATCTGTAGATGAATTTACTAAACTTATGAATAAAAGAGTAAAAGAACTAGGAGGAAAAAACTCTCACTTCAATAACCCAAACGGTCTTCCTGATGAAAACCATTATACTAGTGCATATGATTTATCTTTAATTGCAAGAGAAGCAATGAAATACGATAAATTTAGAGAGATAGTAAAAACTCCATATATTAAATTCTCTCCTACTGAATATTATCCTTATGAAAGATTTTTTAGAAATACTAATAGATTTTTATGGGGTGTTGGTGGAAGAAATACAATGGAATATAAAGGTCAAATAGTAAATATAAAATATGATTTAATTGATGGAATAAAAACAGGGTATACAAATGTTGCAAGACAATGTCTTATATCTAGTGGTGAAAAAGATGGATTTAGATTGATTTCTGTTGTTCTAAAATCAGAAGGAAAAGATGTTTATAGAGATTCTAGAACTCTTTTAGATTATGGATTTGAAAATTATTCATTAAAAAAAATTGTAAGTAAAAAAGAAATTATAGGAAGCAAAGAGATTTCATTTACTAAGGAAAGAACACTCAAATACGGTCCTGCTACGGATTTTAATATAGTTTTAAGAAAAGATGAAGATGCAAAAAACATAAGTAAAAAAATAATATTAAACCCAAAGCTTAACATCCCTATTAAAAAAGGTGAAACAATAGGTAAAATAGAAGTATATCAAAATAAGAAAATTATTTCTAAGATAAATTTAATATCATTAAATGACGTTAATTCTGTATTATTCAACTTAGATATAAATAAATTATTAAGAAAAAGTTTAACAATACTCAAAATATCCTTAGAAATATTAATTGGATTAATAATAGTTTGCTTATTAATCAGATTTATAAATAAAAAAATACGAAAAAAAAAGAATTTAAGCTAAAAAAGTTGTAATATCAAGTTTATAAACTTGATATTACAACTTTTTTTATTAATTTATTAAGTTTAAAAAATTATAAAAAAGGGAATTTAATATAGTAGGTAGAATTATATATCAATAACTTTTTTTAGAAAATTTCAAAAATTAAAAGGGGGTACTTCCAATGATACAATTGCTTTTAAATAAGGCTGGCAGTGGAAAGACCAAAAAAATGATAGAAATGGCAAATTCAGATATTTTAAGTACAAAAGGACAATTAGTATTTATAGACTCTAGTAATAAACATATGTATGACCTACATAGAAATATAAGACTTATATCTACAAAAGACTTTAATCTTTCAAGTTATAGGTCCTTTTATGGATTTATATGTGGTATAATTAGTGAAAATTACGATATAGAAAAAATATATATTGATGGAATCGGAAGAATTATTTCTAATATAAGTGACAATATTAATGAATTTCTTTATAAAATTGAAGGAATATGCAATAAATATAGTGTTAAATTAATAATTTCATTAAGCACAGAAGATGAAAAGCTAATTTCTAGTATTCAAAAACACTCATTTATACAAACACCTCTAGCTTTAGCTTAAAAAACAAAAGCTGTTGGAAAACCAACAGCCTTATTTTATCCAAATATTTTTTTAGTTAAATTGCATCCTGTACATGTAGCTGCTACTCCACCTAAAGCCGTTTCTCTTAGTTCCATAGGAAGAGTTTTCCCAACTTTATACATAGCCTCTACGACCTCATCAAATGGAACTATACTTTCTACTCCCGCTAGTGCCATTTCAGCAGATATTAATGCATTTGCAACTCCTATTGCATTTCTTTTTTGACATGGTGCTTCAACAAGTCCAGCAATTGGATCACAAACAAGACCCATTATATTTTTTAAAGTTGTAGCAGCAGCATGTATAGCTTGTCTTGGTGTTCCACCCATCATTTCAACTACTCCAGCAGCTGCCATGGCAGCTGCTGCTCCTGTTTCAGCTTGACATCCGCCTTCTGCTCCTGCAACAGTTGCATTTCTAGTTATTATAGCTCCTATAGCCGCTCCTGAGAATATAGCATTAAGCATATCTTCATCTGTCAATCCATACTCTTCCGCTACAGTTATAATACCAGCTGGAAGTATTCCACAAGACCCTGCAGTTGGTGCTGCAACAATAAGTCCCATAGAAGCATTAACTTCTAAAACTCCCATAGCTGCACTTATTGCCTTTGACATAAGATATCCACATACAGATTTATTAGTAGTAGCTAATCTATTTCTAATCTTTTTAGCTTCTCCACCAATAAGCCCACCTACAGATTTTATATCTTCTGTTATACTTTTTTTAATTGCCTTTTTCATTATTTCTAAACTATGTTTCATTCTATCCATTATTTCTTCTCTAGTTTTACCAGTTAATTCAATTTCTCTTTCTATACAAACTTCATATATAGTTTTATTATGTTTTTCACATAATTCTAAAAGTTCTTTTCCATTTGTAAAGTTCATATTTTTCACCTCATACTAAAATTTATATATCTCTTCTATTAAAATCCTTCTATAATAAATGCATCTTGTATTAATTTATCATTTGCTTTTATATCTTTAATTACATTAGTATCTATATGATCATCCGCTTCTATTATTGTAAATGCTTCATTACCTCTTTGCTCTCTATATATACTCATGAAAGCTATATTAATATTATTTTTAGCTACACAATTTGTAATATGAGCAGCAGCTCCTGGAACATCCCATTGCTTTACTATTAATGTTGGATATGCTCCTGTAAATTCAATTTCAAGTCCGTTTATTTCTGTTACTTTTATATTTCCGCCTCCAATTGAAGCTCCCATTACTTCTACTGTTCTTCCATCTTCTGTATTCATTACAATCTTAACTGTATTAGGGTGCTTATCATCACCTAAATCAATAGGAATAAATTCAAATTCTACTCCTCTTTCATTTGCTATATCAAAAGAAGTTTTTATTCTATCATCTTCTGGAGAAAAACCTAATATTCCTCCTACTAATGCTTTATCCGTTCCATGCCCCTTATAAGTTTCTGCAAAAGATCCATGAAGTAAAAATCTTACCTTTTTTACATTATCTCCTGCAATTTTTGCTGCCATTCTTCCAAGCCTTGCAGCTCCTGCAGTATGAGAGCTTGATGGTCCAATCATGTTAGGCCCTACTACATCAAATACACTATAATCTTTCATATTTTTCTCCTTTCTTGATTTCAGATATCTAAATTTATGTAAAAATATTAACAAATTTGAATTTATAATATAATTATACTATAGAATCAATCATTATACTATAATTTTTTTCATTATAATATAAAAAAACGTTCTTTGCAAACGTTTTTCTATTATCTGTATATTTAATTTTGCATCTTATTTTAAGTTGATTTCATTTTTTTATTTCATAAATATGATTTTTTCAAGTTCAAAAAATGACCAAGGTTTCCTTGGTCATTTTAAATTATTCCACTACAGCAATAACTTCGATCTCTACTTTAACATCTCTTGGAAGTCTTGCAACTTCTACACAAGCTCTTGCTGGCTTGTTTTCTCCAAAATACTGTGCATAAACTTCGTTTATTTGTCCAAATTCATTCATATCTTTTATAAATACTGTACTTTTCACTACATTATCAAAACTAGCTCCAGCCTCTGTAAGTATTGCTTTTAAGTTTTCTAATACTCTTGCTGTTTGCTCTTTTACTCCTCCTTCAACTATTTCCATAGTTTCTGGATCAAACGGAACTTGTCCTGATATAAATAATAAATTTCCTACTTTTACTGCTTGAGAGTAAGGTCCTATAGCCTTAGGAGCTTTGTCTGTGTGTATTATTTGTTTTTTCATTACATGCATCCTCCTAATTAATAAATTTAAAACCACTTATTATTATACTATAAAATTATGGTAATAAGGTAAATTTTTCAGTAATATATTTTTTATTTATTTTTCATTTTAACTTCATATCCATTTGATTTTATTTTTCCTATGATTTCATCCATATGATTTTTATCAAAAGTTTCAAGAACTAATTCTACTTCTTGAGTTCCTAATACAACATCATTTCCAAGTCTAGTCTGATTTATATATAGTATATTTGCTTTAGTTTCAGAAATTAAGTTTATAAGTTTTAACATTTCTCCACATTTATCAGGAAGTATTGTATTAAAACATAATCTTCTTCCTTCTTTTTCTAAAGCTTTATCTATAATTCTATAAACCATATTAACATCTATATTTCCACCAGAAACTACCCCAACTACATTTTTACCTGTTTCTTTTATTTTTCCACTCATAATTGCAGCTGTACAAACAGCTCCAGCACCTTCAGATACTATTTTATCCCTTTCCATTAAGAAAAGAATTGCTTGAGCTATTTCTTCTTCTGTAACAGTAATGATTTCATCAACATATTCTTGAATTATATCAAATGTTAAATCTCCAGGTGTCTTTACAGCTATACCATCTGCTATAGTAGGCGCTTTAAAATATGTTGTTACTTTTCCAGCTTCTCTTGAAGCCTTCATTGAACCAATATTTTCTGATTGAACCCCTATAACCTTAACATTTGGATTTAAAGCCTTTGCAGCAACTGCTATACCTGATATTATACCTCCACCACCAATTGGTGCTAGTATAATATCTACATTTTCTAAATCTTCAAATATTTCAAGTGCTATTGTACCTTGTCCTGCAATAACATAAGGGTCATTGAAAGGATGTAGGAATGTCGCACCTGTTTCTTTTTGTATTTCTATAGCTTTTGCATATGCATCATCATAAACTAATCCATTTAATACAACTTCTGCCCCATAAGATTTTGTAGCAGCTACTTTTGCAAGTGGAGCAGTAGCGGGCATAACTATAGTTGCTCTTATCCCATTCATTTTAGCTCCTAAAGCAACACCTTGTGCATGATTTCCTGCACTTGATGCTATTACTCCACATTTCTTTTCTTCTTCTGTTAAGTTTGCTATTTTATTAACAGCTCCTCTTATTTTAAAAGAGCCTGTTTTTTGTAAGTTCTCAAGTTTTAAAAATACTCTATTTTTACTCATTTTACTAAGAGTTGTACATTCTAACAATTTAGTTTTATTTGCTACACCATTTAATACTTCTCTTGCTTTTTTTACATCTTCTAAAGTAACCTTTGCCATTACTATCACTCCTTAGCCCAATTATAACTACAAATGTATTTTATATCTAATTTAAACAAAAATCAACAGGAAAACGCTTTTTTATAATTTTAAGACTTATCTAAAAATTAGATTTATGTCAAAAAAACACTGCTAATTACCTATTTAACAGTGTTTTTTAATAAATAATCTAATATATCTTCTATTGAAATAATCCCCACAACTTTATTATCATCTACTACTGGCATTGCTATTATATTCTTTTCTCTAAGTTTTTTTCCTACAGAATATATATCTTCATCTTTATTCACACTCAATACATTCTTTGTCATAGCAAGTTCCACGGGATATGCTTTATTATGTCCCTCATACATTAAAAATCTATATATATCTGTTTTTACTATAATTCCCTTTAAATTTTTATAGTCGTCAACAACAGGAAGTCCATTTATATTATTTTTTTCCATTATATCTAATGCTTCACCTATAGATGTTTTGGTATTTATTGATATAACATAATAATTCATTATTTTAGAAGTTAACATACCTTTTCCCCCTTTAATCCCATCATTAGTATGTAATAAATATTGATATATTCTATTTTTATTATACTATATTTTGATAAAATTTAGTATAATATAATAGTATAAAGGTATAAAAATACTTAAAAAAGCCTCAATATTATTTTGATAAAATACAAAATAATATTGAGGCTTTTTATATAAACTTATTCTCTAAGTACTATTTTACAACTATATTAACTAGTTTTTTAGGAACAGCTATTATTTTTACTATATTTTTGCCTTCTACTAGCTGTTTTATTTTATCATCTTCAAGTGCCTCTTTTTCCATTTCTTCTTTTGTTATATTAGCACTTAAATTTAATTTCCCTCTTACTTTCCCATTAATTTGAATTACAATCTCTATCTCATCTTTTACTAGTGCACTTTCATCATAATCAGGCCAGCATATTTGTGATATACTTCCTTCTTTTCCTATCATACTCCAAAGTTCTTCTGCTAAATGAGGTGTAAATGGAGAAAGTATAGTTATTATAGTTTCTATTCCCTCTTTTAATATACACTCTTTTCTAGCTTCTAATTCTTTATACTTATACATTTCATTAACAAGTTCCATTAAAGCAGAAATAGCTGTATTAAATCCAAATTTTCCAGATATATCATCAGTAACCTTCTTTAATGTAGAATGAATAACGTATCTTGCTTTTTTATCTTCTTTAGAAGGATTTTCTAAATTCATTTCTACATTTGTAAATCCTTTAAGTTCATCTACAAGTCTATATACTCTATTAATAAATCTAAAACAACCTTCAACCCCTTGTTCTGACCAATCTAAATCTCTTTCAGGAGGTGCTGCAAATAAAACGAATAGTCTTGCAGTATCTGCTCCATATTTTTCTATTATTTCTAAAGGACTTACTACATTACCTTTAGATTTAGACATTTTTGCTCCTTCTTTTAAAACCATACCTTGAGTTAATAAATTGCTAAATGGCTCATCAAAATCTAACATTCCTAAGTCTTTAAGTACTTTAACAAAGAATCTTGAGTAAAGAAGATGAAGTATTGCGTGCTCTACCCCTCCTATATATTGATCTACAGGCATCCATTTTCCTACTAAATCCTTATCAAAAGGAGTTTTATCATTTTTTGCATCTATATATCTTAAGAAATACCAAGATGAATCTATAAATGTGTCCATAGTATCCATCTCTCTTCTTGCTACTTTTCCACATTTAGGGCAAGTTGTATTTGTAAATTTCTTAGAAGTTATTAAAGGTGATTGACCTTTACCTGTAAACTCTACATCTGTAGGAAGTTTCACAGGTAAATCTTCCTTATTTACAGGAACAATTCCACATTCATCACAGTATATTATAGGTATAGGACAACCCCAATATCTTTGTCTTGATATAAGCCAGTCTCTTAATCTATAGTTTATAGTCTTTTTACCTATTCCTAAATTTTCTAATTTTTCTACTATCTTATTAAATCCTTCTTTAGCATCAAGACCATTAAGTTCTTCAGAATTTATCATAGTTCCATCTTCATCAATAACAGGTATAATTTCTAAATTATATTTCTTAGCAAACTCTTCATCTCTTTCATCATGAGCAGGAACTGCCATTATAGCTCCTGTTCCATAGTCTACCATTACATAGTTAGCTATATATATAGGGATTTTTTTACCATTTAGTGGATTTATAGCATATTTTCCTATAAATAATCCTTCTTTTTCTGTATCAGTAGATGTTCTTTCTATTTCACTCAAATGATGCATTTTTTGTTTAAAAGCTTGTACACTTTCTTCATATTCTGTTCCTTTAACTAATTCATCTACATATTCATGTTCAGGAGCTAAAACCATATAAGTAACACCGTACATAGTATCAGGTCTTGTAGTAAATATTTTTAATTTCTTATTAAATCCTTCGATTTCAAAATCAGCTTCTGCTCCTATACTTTTTCCTATCCAATTTTTTTGCATAATCTTAACTTTTTCTGGCCATCCATCTAGTTTGTCTATATCATTTAGTAATCTTTCAGCATAATCTGTTATTCTTAAATACCACTGCTCTAAATCTTTTTTAACTACAACAGAGTCACATCTTTCACATTCTCCACCTACAACTTGCTCATTTGCAAGTACAGTTTCACAGGATGGACACCAGTTTACAAAGGATTTTTTCTTATATGCAAGTCCTTTTTCATAAAACTTTAAAAATAATTCTTGTGTCCATTTATAATAATCCGGAAGACAAGTAGCAACTTCCCTATCCCAATCATAACTAAGGCCTAAAAGCTTTAATTGTTCCTTCATTTCTTCTATATTTTCTCTTGTCCACTTATCTGGATGTATTCCATGTTTTATTGCAGCATTTTCTGCTGGAAGTCCAAATGCATCCCATCCCATAGGATGTAAAACATTGTATCCTTTCATTTTCATAAATCTAGCAACTACATCTCCAATAGAATAGTTTCTAACATGTCCCATATGTATTTTTCCTGATGGGTATGGAAACATTTCTAATACATAATATTTAGGTTTATCATTCTCTACAGTTTTAAAAGTTTTATTTTCTTCCCATTTTTTTTGCCACTTTTTTTCTATTTCTTTAAAATTGTAAACAGACATATTATACCTCCTTATTTAATTTTTCTATAGTAAGTAAAAAAGTCTTCATTCTAAAGATTTTAAATGTAGACTTTTTTAAAATTTCATAGCGCCAACGAATTCTAACGAATTCCGTTGCTTAAAATTCCATGGCGCCAACGAATTCTAACGAATTCCTTTGCTTAAAATTCATAACGAAAATTATATTTATCCACAATTCAAAAGGATTATAATTTCCTATTCATTATAAAAAAACTCCTCAATCCCTAGTTTTAGGGACGAGGAGTATCTCGCGGTACCACCCTAATTGGCTAAATATAGCCCTCTTAGATAAGCTTATAAGGAAGCTACCCCAAATAGTTTTTTCTAGCAAGTTCAAAGGCAAGTTTTACTAGTTCACACCAACCACTAGCTCTCTGAAAAAAAACAAATCCTTTTACTACTCTAGACTATTTTTTAGTATATATCTATATATATTAAAACTTTTAATTTAAATTGTCAATATCTACATATGGAGCATCTTTCCACAATCTTTCTAAATTATAAAATTCTCTTTCTTCACTGTGAAATATATGAACCATAACATCACCATAATCTAACAGAATCCATCTTGAAGTATTATGTCCTTCTTTTCCTTTAACATATAAACCTTCTTTTTCTAATTCATCTTCTACATTATGTGCTATGGCTTGAACTTGTCTTTCAGAGGATGCGCTTGTTATTACAAAATAATCTGCCATGGAAGATATATTACCTACATTTAATACAGCTATATCTTCTCCTTTTTTATCATCAATAGCTTCGTATGCTTTTTTTACAATTTCTTCAACAGTATTTATCATTTAATTGCCTCCTTTAAATATCTTTACCTATTAAAACTATTATGTCCATATTTTCTTCATTTAATTTTTTCTTGTCTACTTCCAGTTTACCCTTCCCTAATATTTTTCTTATCTTTTGTGCTTCTTCTTTTTTATCGTAATAATATATTATAGTTTTAGGATTATTAAAATCATCAGCATTTCCAACTAAATTAGGCTTAAAACCTTTGTCTGTAAGCTTTTCAGAAACACTACTTGCAACTCCAGATTTTCCTGATCCATTAAGTACTGCAATTTTTGTATTATCTTTTTCTTCTCCATTGTAATAAAGTTTCTGTACTAATTTATTAATTTCTTCTACATTAGGTTTATAATAAGCTATACCATTTATAGTCATAGGAACTCCTGGTACAGTTTGCTTTTCTATAGAGTCTATATCAATTTTACTAGCTTTTAATGCTAATGATCCCATTTCACTTACACTCATATCCGTGTCAACATACATATTGAAAGTATCTATATAATCTTTAATTCTAAATACAGAAGATGCACTCAACACCTTCTTAGCAAGTGCTTCCATAAACTGCTGTTGTGCATCAATTCTACCTAAATCTTGATTAGCATATCCTTTTCTAAACCTTAAAAACTGCATAGCTTTGTCCCCATCTAAAACTTGTCTACCCTTTTTTAAATTTATACGAAGTGGAGGAGTTGCATAAGGGTCATAATATTTCATATTCATAGGAACATAAACTTCTACTCCTCCTACATCATCTACTGTTTTGTATACTGCTTGATAATCTAATTTTATATAATGATGTATAGGAATACCTAAAAGATCCTTTACGGCTTTCAGAGAAAGATCTACT
The DNA here is from genome assembly GCF_900142235.1 of Tepidibacter formicigenes DSM 15518. GTDB lineage: Bacteria > Bacillota > Clostridia > Peptostreptococcales > Peptostreptococcaceae > Tepidibacter > Tepidibacter formicigenes. Next base: position 14,079 of record NZ_FRAE01000006.1, read on the forward strand.
CCACCATATGCGTGAGCTGCATTTATTTTATCATATCCTTTTCTTCCTCTTATTTTGACTCTAGTATCTCTAGGTATAGATAAAATAGAAGCTTTATTAGTTTCAGGGTTCATACTTAAAACCATCATCGTATCAGTTCTAACGCCTTTTTTATCACCATTTAAACTGTCTACTCCAAGTAATAAAATATTTATTTTTTCATCTTTCTCTGGTGGAGGAGAAGTTGATGTATCATCTGGTAAAGGAACCTGTACTAATTCATTACTTTCTTTAGCAATTATAAGATATAAACTTGTTCCAAATATCATAGTAAATATTATAAAAAAAACTATAAAAACCTTAAAAAAATGCTTCAATATTATCACCTCTATAACTTATTTAGTTGTTCAAGTAAAAAATTTCTAGCTTCTATAGTTCTAGGATGAATAATTTTCTTTATAGAAACAACATATTTTATAGTATTATCAAAAGACATTAAAAGAGCCTTATCTAAGTTATCATTATAAGCAATGTTTCTAAGTTCTTCTACTCCTGAATAATTTCTATTCGGTTCAATAAAATCTGCTAAATATATTATTTTATCAAGCTTTGTCATATTTTTTTTACCTGTAGTATGATATGTTATGGCAGAAAATATTTCATCATCCTCTATTTTAAATATATTTTTTGCAAGATATGCCCCAACTTTTCCGTGAGCTAACTCTAATTCTTTTTTTTCAATTTCATCTAATAATATATCATATTTTTTCACATAATGTAATACTTCTTCCTTTTTTAAACATTTTCCACAATCATGAAGTAAAGCTGCAATTTCTGCTTTTTTTATATCTGTATTATAAATTCGAGCTAACTTTTTTGCACTTTCTACAACTCCTAAAGAATGTATTAATCTCTTTTTAGTTATCATATTTTCTAATATTTTTAAAATTTCTTCAAAATCCATAATATCACCTATATAAATTATATTTATAAATATACTTTTCCACATCTTCAGGAAGCAAATACTTTATAGATTCATTTTGCTTAATCCTTTCTCTTATATCAGTAGATGAAATATCTAAGGAAGGAACATGAATATTTAGTATTTTAGCATTATATTTATTCTTAAGACGATCTATCTTATTTTTTACTTTCAATAATTCAACACCAGGTCTTGTAGCTCCAATAAATGTAGCTAAATTAAAATTTCCTTGTACATCTTTCCAACTTTCAATATCACAAAGGGCATCTGCACCTGTTATAAAAAATAGTTCCGAATCCATATATAGATTTTTTAACTTTTTCAATGTATCAATTGTATAAGTCCTTCCTTCTCTTTTTATTTCCATTGATGAAACCTCAAAGTATGTATTACTCATTGTCGCTAGTATAGTCATATTATATCTATAAAATTTATCTATTATATTTTTATGTCCTTTATGAGGTGGATTTCCTGAAGGTATGAATATAACCTTATCTAATTCATATTTTATCCTAACAGCTTCAGCAGTAGCTAAATGTCCATAATGTATAGGGTCAAATGTTCCTCCCATTATGCCAATTTTTTTTATATTTACTCTATTTTTATACACACTACTTGTCTTTTTTTTGTTTATTATTATCCCTTTTTTTAATACATTGTTTATATTCATCTAGACACCTCTTTTTTAGTACTAACTAAGACATTATACAACATTTCATTTTAAAATTAAAGGTATATAGAGGAATTTACCTGAAGTATTTACTCCAGGTAAAATATATCTTTTATGTCTAAATCTAATATTATACATATCTTAAATGCAGTTTCTAAATTAGGCTGAAGTACATTTCTTTCATATTTGCTATATTGATGTTTGTTTATACCTAAAAAGCTAGCAAAATCTTTTTGTGAAATAAATTCTTTTTCACACCTTATTTCTTTTAATCTATTTTTTATCATAACATAATTCACCTCTTTGAAAATAATATATTTATTTATCATTTTAACGTGACAAATAGTATTTAATATAATAATTATTTAATAATATTAAATTGTAAATTTTACTATAGTATTGACCCAAGGCTTGTACTTGCGTATCATAATTAAAGAGAAGTTATTTGAATAACAATATAAGAAATACTAATTCTCACACTAGTAGTTTAAAATATTTAGCAAAGGATGATTTTTATGCCTAAAATAACTAAAATTGAGAATCAAAAAAATATTGAAAGAAGTAATATATATGTAGATAATAAATTTTTTATTGGAGTATATAAAGATATTATTTATAAATTAAAAATCGAAGAAGGAAAAGATGTAGATGAGATTACCTTAAAAGATTTAATAAAAAAAGAAATGTATCTTAAAGCAAAAAATAAGGCTTTAAATATACTTTCACGTTCATATCAATCTGAAAAAAATATAAGATATAAATTAAGTAAAGATGAATTTGATGAAAATACAATAAATAGAGTTATATGTTTTTTAAAAGAATATAATTTTATAAATGATCTTGAACTCGCCAAAAACATAACAAAAAATAAAATAAATATAAATAAATATGGAAAAAACAAAATAAAAGAAAGTTTGTATAAAAAAGGAATAGATAAATCTACTATTAATGACATATTAAAAGAAGAATTATCTGATGATATAGAATTTGAAAATGCACTCAACTTAGGAAAAAAAAAGCTAGAAAAAATTAAAAATGAAGATAAAAATAAAGTATATAGAAAACTTTCACAACACCTATCTTATAAAGGATTTGATTTTAATATAATTAGAAAAGTAATAAATAAATTATTAGATAGTGAGTATAATCTAGATTAATAATAAAGTCCTCATTTATTTTTACTTATTAGAAAAAACAATATGAGGACTTTAAATAAGTTATTATTTTTTTGGAAGTTCAATTGTAGGATTATCTATAGATTTTCTATATATAGTAAATTTTGAACCTATAGCTTGAACAAATTCTGCTCTTGCAGCTTTAGCAACTTCATTTGCAATTTCTTTAGCACTAAGACCACTATTTTCAAGTACAGTAACTTTAACTATTTCTCTTGCTTCTAATGCGTCATCTAACTGATTTAAAAAAGCTTGTGTAACTCCTTCTTTTCCAATTTGAGTTATAGGCTTTATACCATTAGCTATTGATTTCAAATAAGATCTTTGTTTTCCTGTTAACATATTTACCTCCGTATTAATGATAGTATTCAAATTCTAAGTCATATAATTTAACTAAATCTCCATCTTGTACTCCTAATTTTCTGAGCTTTTCAAATACACCTTTTTTCTCCATAATTTTTTGAAAATATTGAACAGATTCCATATCATCAAAATTAACAGAGTATAAAAGGTTTTGAAGAGCTTTACCTTCTATTATATAAACTCCATCTTCAACTCTAACTTCTATTTCTTCATCTTTATTATCATTTATATCAATGTCTTTTAACATTTCTTCTTCAGCTACTAATTCTATATCTTCTACTTCCTTTAGTACATTTGAAACATAATTTATAACATCATCTATTCCTTCTCTAGTAGCAGCCGACATAGAAAATACCTTGTATCCTCTTGCTTCAATTTCTTGCTTAAATATCTCAAAATTTTCTCTAGCCTCTGGTAAATCCATTTTATTAGCAACAACTATTTGAGTTCTACCTGATAGCTTCTCATTATATAATTTTAGTTCTTCATTTATTTTTTCAAAATCCTCTATTGGATCTCTTCCTTCAATACCAGATACATCTATTATGTGAATTAAAACTTTTGTTCTTTCAATATGTCTTAAAAACTCATGTCCAAGTCCTATTCCTTCACTTGCTCCTTCTATTATACCTGGAATATCGGCAAGAACAAAGCTATCACCAAATTTTGTCTTAACTACTCCTAAATTTGGAGTAAGAGTTGTAAAGTGATAATTAGCAATTTTAGGCTTAGCTTTTGTTACTACTGAAAGAAAAGTTGATTTTCCTACATTTGGAAAACCTATCAATCCTACATCCGCTAACATTTTAAGTTCAAGCACTACCCATCTTTCTTGTCCTTCCCTACCTGCTTCTGCAAAACTTGGAGCTTGTCTTACAGCTGTAGTAAAGTGAGTATTTCCTCTTCCTCCTCTTCCTCCTTTAGCAACTATAGCTCTATCTCCTTTCTTTTTAAGATCTGCAATTACAAGATTTGTTTCTTCATCTCTTATTACAGTTCCTGGAGGTACCTTAAGTACTAAATCATCAGCAGATTTTCCATTCATTTTTTTATTTTTTCCATCTTCTCCATTTGAAGCTACATACTTAGTTTTATATCTAAAGTCCATTAAAGTTCTTAATCCTTCATCAACTTCAAATATAACATTACCTCCATGGCCTCCATCACCACCTGAAGGCCCTCCAGCTGGAACATATATTTCTCTTCTAAATGCTACTAGTCCATTTCCACCTTTTCCAGCTTTGACAAATATTCTAGCTTTATCTATAAACATGCTTATCACCCTTTAATTAAGTTCAATTTCATATATTAAATAATCTTCATCTAAAATAACTTCTCCATAGGATAGATCAAGTTTTTTCCTAAGCTGCTCAATATCAGAAAAATAATTTAAATCAACTTTTAAAATAAAATTTTCTGAAGTTTCTTCAATATAAAATATATATTCTTCAAAATTAGGATTATTATACATAAAACCTAATATTATGTCTACTGCTTTTTCAAAAAAAACAATTGCTTCTTTTATGTTTTTATTTAAAAATTCACTTTTTTCTCCAACACTATACACTTCAAAATCTATATTAATATCTAAATCCTTACATTTATTAAATTTTTCATTTAGCATCAAACATAAATCTAGACAATTTAAATTTGAAAGCTTTGAGCATATTCTAGCATTATTACTTACCTTATTTATATATTCAACAGCTTTGTCTATTTTATTCAACTTTATATATCCAAATATTATTTGTATTTCATTTAAAAAATCATGTCTTTGCTCTCTTAACAATTCTTCTATTAAGTCCCAATAATATAAATCTATTTCATTTACTTTCTTCAAATAAGCCCCTCCTTACATAACTTTCTTATACTATACACTATTCTATTTATATACGGGGCAATCCTCTTTTTTTATTCTACATTAATAAAAGGAGTGTTTTAAAAACACTCCTTATAATCTTATTCAGCAACAGCAACTGGATAAATGCTAACTTGCTTTCTCTTTTTATCTTTTCTTTCGAACTTAACTACACCATCTACTTTAGCAAATAATGTATCATCTCCGCCTCTTCCAACATTATTTCCTGGGTGTATTTTTGTTCCTCTTTGTCTTACTATTATACTTCCAGCAGTAACAACTTGTCCGTCATATCTCTTAACACCTAGTCTTTTAGAGATAGAATCACGACCGTTTTTAGAAGAACCAACTCCTTTTTTGCTGGCAAATAACTGAAGGTTCATTTTTAATATCATAATTACACCTCCTCTTCTTTGATTTTTATATAAGAAGAGTATCCTTCTTTTATATTTTTAAGTCCTAACGCCATAGTTTCTAGTATGGCATCAGTCTGTACTCTCTTTTCATTAGAAATGTCACAAGGAATTTTACATTCAAGCTTTCCATCATCAATATTAAATTGACAATTTACTTTAGCATAGTCATGAATTCCAATTACAGCAGTTTGGGCAAGTACAGAAACTGCTGCACATACTATATCTTCACCGTGCTTGGCAAAGCCTGCATGTCCATTTATGCTAAATCCAACTATTTTTCCCTTTGAATTTCTTTTTATAACAACCTTAATCATAATTAAGCGTTTATTTTTTCTACAACTAATTTAGTGTATGGTTGACGATGTCCTTGCTTTCTTCTGTAGTCTTTTTTAGGCTTGTATTTGAAAACTATTATTTTTTTAGCTTTTCCTTGCTCTAAAACTTTAGCTTCAACTTTAGCTCCATCAACTACAGGACTTCCTAATACAAGGTTACCATCTTTAGAACAAGCCAATACCTTGTCTAAAGTAACAACATCACCCTCATTAGCTTCTAATCTTTCAACGAATATTACGTCTCCTTCAGAAACTTTATATTGTTTTCCACCTGTTTCTACTATTGCGTACATTATTACACCTCCTCAAACCAGTCTCGCCAATTCCAGGTACCTAAATTAGGATTTTGAAACCCGAATTGTGCGGCTACCTACAGATATAAATCTTATCAAACAATACATACTTTGTCAAGAAAATATTTCTTAATTAAATAATTTTTAGCTTTTTAACTATAATTGTTTACGTATATTTTTTCTACTTTTTTAACAAAATATATATAAGATATAAATTAAACTGTGAAATGGAGGAATATAAATGAATATAAATATGTCAAATCAACCAATTAGTAGAGTTGAATGTTCAGTTGAAACATGTCATTATAATGATGGAAAAAAACACTGTCTAGCTCCATCTATTCAAATTAAAGCTCAACGAGCTAGAACCATCCAAGAAACTGATTGTTTGACATTTACTCCTAAACATACTATTAAGTAAGGGTGGAATTTTTCCATCCTTATTTTAAATTCTATTCTAATATATTATTTTTATGTTATTCACATCTAATTCAATATCTTTTTCAATTTTTATATCCAAATCATAATATTCAGATATAATTTTAATATCTTTAAACTTATTTTCATTCAATTTATTATATATATAAGAAGATACTCTAAATAAGATATTTTTAAGATTAGTATGCTTTTTTATTCTTATAACTTCTTTTTCTATATTATCTAATATACTATTTATAGATTTTATTTTTCCCCCTCCACCACAGTAAATACATTCACTTTTAAAATGATTATCTATTGAGTCTTTAGATTTTCTTCTTACAATCTCAACAAGCCCTAAATTTGTCATTCCTAAAACTTTAGCTTTTACTTTATCTTCTTGTAAATATTCTTGTAATTTTTTTATTAGTTTTTTCTTGTATGCACTACTTTTCATATCAATAAAATCTACTATTATAATTCCACCTATATCTCTTATTCTAATTTGTCTTGCTATTTCCTTTGCAGCATCACAATTTGTATTAAAAACAGTTTCATCAAGCCCTAATTTTCCAGTATATTTGCCAGTATTAACATCTATAACTGTTAAAGCTTCTGTTTTGTCTATTATTATATATCCTCCGTTTTTAAGCCAAACTTTTCTATTTAAAGCTCTTTTTAATTCTTTTTTTATTCCATAATAATCAAATATATCTATTCCTTCTTCGAAATACTCTACCTTAGATTCATATGATTTATCTATATTCTTTAATATTTTTTTAATTTGATTAAACTTTTCTAAATTATTTACAATCACTTTATCAAAATCTGAATTAAAAATATCTCTTATCACTTTTAAAGTCATATCTAAGTCTTTATATAAAAGTTTTGGTCCCATTCCAAGTTTATTTTCTTTTTTTATGTCATCCCATATATTAATTAGTTCTTTAAAATCTCTTTCAAAATCCTTTTCATCTTTTCCTAAAGCTTCAGTTCTTATAATAACGCCAACATTTTCAGGTTTTATTTTTGATACTATACTTTTAAGTCTTTTTATTTCTTCTTCATCTGCTATTTTATTTGAAACAGCTATATCATCTCTAGTTGGCATTAAAACTAGATATCTTCCTGGAATACTTATTTCTGTAGTTAACTTTTGTCCTTTATCACCTATAGCTTCTTTTTTAACTTGAACTAAAATTTCATGTCCTTTCTTTATTACCTGACCTTTATTAATCTTTAAATATGCATTTTTATCAGAACCTATATCAATAAATCCTGCTTCCATTCCTAAAAGAATATTCTTAACTATACCTCTATATATATTGTTTTGTGTTTTTTTATTGCTCTTATCTTCTATAAATAGATCTATCAGCTTATTATTTTCTAAATATGCTATTTTAGATTGATAAAGTCCTATATCTACTATTAAAGACTTCATTTTATCACTTCCTAAATAGGTGTTATCAATTTTTTGTTATCTTCACTATATAAATCATTTCTTATGATTTTTATATTATCTATATCCATATTTAAATTTGAAACTTCACTTAATTTTTCTACTAAAGTGTTAGGATTTAAATTTCCACTTGAACCTGTAGATATAATTGCATTTAAAATTAAAATATTGTCTTCTAAAGACACCTCATTTAATCTTCTTATTAAAGGTCTTATATTTACTTCTTTTAATTTTCCTTTTTTAGTTTTTTTAATAAATACAATTTCATCTTTTTTCATAAATTCATCTATTTTTGCTTTTATATCATCTATTGTTATATTATCATTTACTTTTATTTCTAATGTATATGAGCCATGGCTAATAGATGACATTAAAGAAGGGATACTTTTATCAATACATACTGCCTTTAAAAACTTAACACCATCAGGAAGAGCATTATTTATCCTAGTTAAAAAATCATCTTCACTTATATCTTCATCAAGTTCAATATCTATATATTCACCAAAACTTACTGTACCAAGGGACAATGCTTGTCCAAAAGAAATTTTAGGATGAGGATTAAATCCTTGAGAATAACTTACTTTTATTCCTGCTCTTCTTAAACTTCTTTGAAGAAGCCTTTGAAGGTCTAAATGTGATATATATATCATGTCTTTTTCTTTAGTAAATTTACATCTTAAAATACTCATTAGCACAACCCCCTTGCTAAATCTACATTTATCCCACAAGCATTACATCTTCCTCTACAATCAGGTGTAAGATCTCCTCTTTTTGCTTTTTCATTTTCTCTCATTAAAAACTTCTTACTAACTCCTGCATCTATATGATCCCAAGGGAATATTTCTTCATAATTTCTTTCTCTATTTGCATAAAAGCTCATATCAATATTGTTTTCTTCAAAAGACTCCTTCCATAAATCAAACTTAAAATGTTCTCCCCAACCATCAAATTTACATCCCTTTTTAAATGCATCATAGATAACCTTACAAATTCTTCTATCTCCTCTTGCAATCACAGCCTCTAAAAAGCTAGTCTCACTATCATGGTAATTGTATTTTATATTTCTATTTCTAAGCTTTTTAGTTAAATATCTTTGTTTTTCTGTAAGCTCTTCTATTGTATCTTGTCCATGCCACTGAAATGGTGTAAAAGCTTTTGGAACAAAAGAAGAAGTACTAACAGTAACATTAAAGTTTCTAGTTAATTTTCCATTGTGGACATCTCTATATATATCAATCACCTTATATGCAAGGTCTGCTATTCCATCTAAATCTTCATAAGTTTCAGTTGGAAGTCCAATCATAAAATAAAGTTTTACGCTATTCCATCCCTTTTCAAATGCTTTTTTAGTAGCATTCTCTAAATCATTTTCAGTAACACCTTTATTTATAACATCTCTAAGCCTTTGAGTCCCTGCTTCTGGCGCAAATGTTAATCCACTTTTTCTAACCTCTTGAACCTTGTGAGCAAGCTCTAACGAAAAATTATCAAGTCTTAAAGAAGGAAGAGATATACCTATTCTTTCCTTTTTAGCATACTCCGAAATTAAATAATCAGTAAGTTCTTGAAGCTGTGAATAATCACTTGTACTTAAAGAAGATAACGATATTTCTTCATATCCTGTACTTTCAATCAACTTTTTAGCAAGTTCTTTTAATTTTTCTACACTTCTTTCTCTAATAGGTCTATATATCATACCTGCTTGACAAAATCTACAACCTCTTGTACATCCTCTAAAAAGCTCAAGCATTATTCTACTGTGTACTACATCTATAAAAGGAACTAATATTTTATCTGGGAAAAAACTTTCATCTAAGTTTTTAATAATCCTTTTTTGTATTTTAGTTGGAATGTCTTCTTTTAAAGGTACTAATTCCTTTATAGTTCCATCCTCATTGTAATTAAAATTATAAAGCGAAGGAATATATACTCCCTTTACATTTTTAGCTAAATCATAAAGAAATTCTTGTCTAGTAGTTTTATTCTTTTTCCAACTTCTATATCTATTTATTATTTCAAGAGTTACTTCTTCTCCTTCTCCAAGAACTACAATATCTACAAAATCAGCTATAGGTTCACTATTATAAGCACATGGACCTCCTACCATTATAAATGGATGATTTAACTTTCTATCCTTTGAATAAATTGGAATTTTTCCAAGTTCTAACATATTAAGTATATTAGTATATGAAAGTTCATATTGAAGAGTAAAGCCTAAAAAATCAAAGTTTGTAACTGGCTCTCTTGATTCTAGTCCAAATAAAGAAATATTATTTTCTCTCATTTTTTCTTCCATATCTACAGCTGGAGCAAATACTCTTTCACAGTATATATCTTCCTTTGAATTTAAAAGATTATACATAATCTGAAGCCCTAAATGGCTCATTCCTACTTCATATACATCTGGAAAACAAAACCCATATCTTATTAATTCTTTATTATTCGTATCTTTATGATATGAATTCATTTCATTTCCTAAATATCTTGCAGGTTTTTCTACTTTAGCTAGTATATTATTCAAGTTCACCTTCTGATTCATATATTTTTAATACCTCCGTTACTTTTTTATGTATTAAATCTGAATATTGTTGAAAGTTCAAATTATATTCTAATACATATTTAATTTGAGTTAAATATTTTTCACTATTTAAAACATTTAATTTTATTCCAAAAGCCAATAAAACAATTATACATGAAATTACAAACTGTATCAAAATTTTATTAAGTACATTATTATTTTTCTTAAATCTATTATTTTTAAACTTGTTTTTTCTAAAATTTCTTCTCATAAAAATACCTCCTAAGTTATTTTTTATATTCTACTTAAGAAAAAAATTATACTTTCTTTAATTATATGAATATGAAATAAATACTATTTTAAGAATTAAAAAATATAATTAATTTACTTGATAAATTTTTATTAAGTGTTTTGATTAATATTTAATAAATTGGGTATACAAAGAATATAAGAAATTTAGGAGGTATTTTATATGGAATCATTTAAAGTAAAAAATAATATTTATTGGACAGGAGTTTTAGATCCAGATCTTGAAGTTTTTGATATTATAATGAAAACCGAGTACGGTACAACTTACAACTCTTACTTTATTGATGATGAAAAAAAAGTATTAATTGACACTGTAAAAGCTAATTTTAAAGATGAATTTATTCAAAAGCTTAATAAGATAACTGATATTAAAAAAATAGATTATGTAATAATTAATCATACAGAGCCAGATCATTCTGGAAGTTTAAAGTATATATTGGAAATTAATCCTGATGTAGAAGTTTACTGCACTAGAGCTGCTAGTATTTTCTTAAAAGAGCAAGTAAATGCTGATTTTAAATGTCATGTTATAAAAGATGGAGAAGAGCTTGATATAGGAAGTAAAAAATTAAAGTTTATTACTGCACCTTTTCTTCATTGGTCAGATACAATGTTTGTTTACAGTGAAAGTGATAAAACATTGTTTACTTGTGATGCCTTTGGTTCTCACTACTCTAGTATAGATCCAAAAGAAGTTCATAAAGAAGAATATAAAAAATCTTTTAAGTATTATTATGACTCTATAGTAAAGCCTTTTGCTCAACATGTTTTAAATGCAGTTGAAAAGGTTAAGGATTTAGAAATAGAAACAATACTTACTTCTCATGGCCCTATATTATCTGAAGATATAAATTACAATATTCAAAAATATGTAGAGTGGTCTACTGATGTAGTTAATACTTCAAACCAAAAGCAAGTTGCTATTCTTTATTTATCAGCATATAAGAATACTGTATTAATGGCAAAAAAGATTAAAGAAGGTTTAGAATCAGAAGGAGTAAAAGTTGAATATATTGATATAGAAAATGAAAGCTTAGAACATGTTCATGATGTTATTAATATGTCTAAAGGTCTTATTCTAGGTTCTCCTACTATAAATAAATCTATGGTAAAACCAATGTGGGATGCATTATCTATAATAGACCCAATGGCAAATATGGGTAAAATAGCAGGAGTATTTGGTTCCTTTGGATGGAGTGGAGAAGGAATTAAAATGGCTGAATCTATTGTTAAACTAATGGGCTTTAAGATGCCAGTTGAGTCTATAAGTAAAAAATTCTTCCCATCAGAAGAAACTTTAAAGCAATGTTTTGAATTCGGTAAAGAATTTGCCAAATATATATAAAATCATAACCTATAATCAAAATTTTGATTATAGGTTTATTTTTTTAATAGTTCTATAATTTCTTTGTTTGATAACACCTTTTGTTGCTGTTCTTCTTTTATAACTTCCAGCATTACTCTCTCTTGATTTTTTAAATGGCTAAAGGAAGCCTCAATTGCTAATATAACGTTGAAATCCAGTTCATAAGCGTCTATAGCTGTTCTTCCTACACAACCATGTGTAAAAACTCCTGATAATATCACTGTATCTATACTATTATCTCTTAATTCTTTTTCAAAATTTGTTCTTATAAATGTACTCTGCCTTGTTTTAACTATAACTTTATGATGATTTTTCCTAATAATTTCAGGTATTATCTTACTTTCAGCTGTTCCTTCAAAAAGTGCCCCAAAATTATGTTTCCTCATTACTAAATTCCATGTAGATTTATTTCTTTTATGAATTGTTTTTACATGATATACAGGAATACTATTTTCATCTGCAAATTCTATTAACTCATTTATTTTTACTATAAGCTCATCTAACTTTTCTTTTCTTTCATCGGTTCTAAAAAAAAACGGTTGCATATCTATAACTACTAGTGCTGGTTTCATATTTATCCCCTTTCTACCTCTAAAATAATCTAGCCATGTAATACTCATCAATATATCTACCATCTACAATAATTGATTTTTTCTTTACTCCCTCTATCTTAAAGCCCATTTTTTTATATAATTTTAAAGCTCCTTCATTATGAGCCATAACAGTTAATTCAAGTCTTGTTATTTTATTTTTTTGAGCCCAAATCTCCATATGTTTGAATAATTTTGTTCCAATTCCTTTTCCGCAATAATCTTTCAATATTCCTACAACAATATAAGCACTATGCTTTATTCTATTTGCAAACCCTTTCTCTGCAGATAGAAAACCAACTATTTTATCTTTATCTTCAACTATTAAAGTTAATGAACCTAATTCTATTTTTTTATTTATAATTTTTTTCATTTCATCTTCACATGTTTTTCTCTCTCCTGATTCAAACAACATAAATTTTGTCTCACTATCTAATTTTTTTAACATTTCCAAAAAACATTTTGAATCCTTTAATCTAATTTCTCTAATAATCATATACATCTCCCCCTGAATTTAAATCTATTTAAACAGAATGTTTCTTTGTAAATATTATACAAAAACATAATTTTATTGTATATAAAAAAACTGTCAGTTGTTCTATAACTAACAGTTTTTTTATATTTATTTATCTTTCAACTACTACAGCAGTTCCCATTCCTCCACCTATGCAAAGTGTTGCAAGTCCATATTTACTATCCCTCCTCTTCATTTCATGTAAAAGAGTTACCAATATTCTAGCACCAGATGCTCCTATTGGGTGTCCTAGGGCTATTGCTCCTCCATTTACGTTTACCTTATTCATATCAAATTCTAATTCTTTTGCAACCGCTAAAGACTGAGCTGCAAATGCTTCATTAGCCTCGATTAAATCCATATCTTCAAGTTTTAAGTCCGCCTTATTTAAAGCTTTTTTTACAGCTTCAACTGGGCCTATTCCCATTATAGAAGGATCTACTCCTACTGATGAGTAACTAACTATTTTAGCAAGTGGCATAAGTCCTAATGATTCACATTTTTCTTTACTCATTATAACAAGTGCTGCTGCTCCATCATTTATCCCAGAAGCATTACCTGCTGTAACTGTTCCATCTTTTTTAAATGCTGGTCTTAGCTTTTGTAACTTTTCTAAATTAGCTCCATATCTTATAAATTCATCTTTATCAAATACTATAGGGTCTTTTTTCTTTTGAGGAATAATAACAGGAACTATTTCGTCATCAAACTTTCCTTCTTTTTGTGCTTTTTCTGCTTTATTTTGAGAAGATAGTGCAAACTTATCTTGTTCAAGTCTAGTTATATTATATTTATCTGCTAAATTTTCAGCTGTAATCCCCATATGATAATTATTAAATACATCCCAAAGTCCATCATTTATCATTATATCTTTTATCTCATTATTTCCCATTCTATATCCCCATCTAGCATTTTCTAAGAAATATGAAGATTTAGACATATTTTCTGTTCCACCAGCAACTACTACATCATTATCTCCAGATAGTATTGTCTGAATAGCTAAAGATACACTTCTAAGTCCTGATCCACAAACTTTGTTTATTGTCATTGCAGGAACATAATTTGGAATACCTGCATCTATTGAGCACTGTCTAGCTATATTTTGTCCAAGTCCACCTTGAAGAACACATCCGAACAAAACTTCATCTACTTTACTTGAGCTTACACTAGCTCTTTTTAAAGCCTCTTTAATAACTAAACTTCCAAGATCTTTTGCTGATATATCTTTAAGGCTACCTCCATAATTTCCAATAGGTGTTCTAACAGCAGAAACAATTACAGCTTCTCTCATTTTAATTCCCCCTAATTATAATCATAGAATCCTTTTTTAGTTTTTCTTCCTAATAAATTACCTCTTACCATTTTTCTAAGAAGTGGATGTGGTCTATATTTGTCATCACCGAATTCTTTATGTAATATTTCCATTATATATAAAACAACATCATTTCCTATTAAATCCGATAACTCAAATGGCCCCATAGGATGTCCTGCTCCTAGTTTCATAGCTTGATCTATTTCTTCTTTACTTGCTATACCTTCACTTAGTATTCCTACTCCTTCATTTATCATAGGAATAAGTATTCTATTTACTATAAATCCTGGGGCTTCTTCAACTTTTACAGGATTTTTCCCTATATTCTTACATACTTCATTTACCTTTTTTATAGTTTCTTGTGATGTTGAAATGCCATTTATAACTTCAACTAATTTCATAACAGGTGCTGGATTAAAAAAGTGTACTCCAATTACCTTATCTGGCCTTTTAGTTGTAAGTGCTATTTCTGTAATGCTTAGTGATGAAGTATTAGTAGCTAAAATCGCTTCATTTTTAACTATTTCATCTAATTCTTTAAATATTTGTTTTTTAATATCTATATTTTCTACAACAGCTTCAATTATAATATCAGCATCTTTTAAGTCATTTATATTTGTTGTTAAATTCAATTTTTCTAAAATTTCCATTTTATTTTCTGCATATAATTTTCCTTTTTTAACCTTATTGTCTAAATTTTTCTCTATTATTCCTTTTCCTCTTTGAATACTTTTTTCATCTATACCTTTAAAAATAACTTCATACCCATTTTCTATAAATACTTGAGCAATACCACTTCCCATTGTTCCACTACCAATAACCCCTATTTTCATAGCAATCCCCCTATCTATTTTCAAACTCTGCTTTTCTTTTTTGTGTAAAAGCTTCCATTCCTTCCTTTTGGTCCTCTGTATTAAAACAATTAGCAAAGCACTCCACTTCATAATCTAGAGCTAAATTTTTATTATAAGAAAAGTTTACTGATTTTTTGGCTTGTTTTATGGCTATAGGTCCTTTTTGTATTATTTTATTAGATATATTAATTGCTTCTTCAACAGGATTATCTACAATTTTATTTAAAAGACCTATATTTAAAGCTTCTTTTGAATCTATCATATCTCCAATAAATATTAATTCTTTAGCCTTTCCTATCCCTATAACATTTAGAAGTCTTTGAGTTGCCCCAAATCCTGGAATTATACCTAAGCTAACCTCAGGTTGGCCAAATTTAGAATTATTACTTCCTATTCTTATATCACATGATAAAGCAAGTTCCATTCCTCCTCCTAAACAATATCCATTTACTGCTCCTATTACTACTTTTTCCAAATTTTCTATCTTTTTAAATACTTTATTCCCAAATTTAGAAAATTCCATGGCCTCAATAGAATTCATATCCTTCATTTCCTTAATATCCGCTCCTGCTACAAAAGCTTTATCTCCTTCACCAGTAATAATCAATACATATAAATCATTATCTTTTTTTATTTCATCTAAGAACATATTTATTTCATTAAGTGTTTTAATATTTAAACTATTTAAATATTTAGGCCTATTTATTTTTAAAACACCCACATGATTACTTATTTTTTCATAAATTAAATTATCCATATTCCCCCACCTATTTATATAAGATTTCTATTAACTATTTCACTAACAGCAAATGTTGCAACATCATCTGCATATTTTCCAGGTCCAAATCCTGCGTCATATCCAAGCTCTTTAGCAAGCTCATGAGTAATTCTAGGACCACCACATATTAAAACTATTTTCTCTCTTATTCCCTCTGCTTCAAGAAGTTCTACAAGATGAGTTAAATTTTTTATATGAATATTCTTTTGCGTAACAGTTTGAGATACTAATAAAACTTTAGCATTAAGCTCTATAGCTTTTTTTACAAATTCTTCATTAGGAACTTGACTTCCTAAATTATACGCCTCTATCATTTCATATCTTTCAAGTCCATAATGTCCTGCATATCCTTTCATATTCATAATTGCATCTATTCCTACAGTATGAGCATCAGTTCCAGTACTTGCTCCAACAACAACAACCTTTTCTTTTATATTTTCTTTTATATATTCATCAACTTCCTTCATAGACATAGTTTCAACGTCTACTGTTTCAACATGAATTTGAGTATAATCAACAGTATATTTTAAACTTCCATATACCACAAAAAATGTAAATCCCTTATAAAGCTCTTTATGACAAACTACTGAAGGATTTTCTATCCCCATATTTTTAGCAAGTATCTTAGCAGCCTCTACTCCTTTTTCATTATCCTCTACAGGAAGAGTAAAACTAACTTGTACTTTTCCATCATTCATTGTATCTCCATAAGGAGATACTTTGGTGAGGTCTAAAGTTTTATCAAAATCTTTTTTTTCCATTGAATAAAGACCACCGCTCATTAGTTTCTCCCCCCTAACATTAACTCTATAAATGGATTAAAATAATCTTTACCTTTTTCAACTACTCCATCTAGCCCTTTGCCACCATTAATAGGTCTTTTTATTCCTGCAAATATTCCCTTTTCTAAAGTTTTAAACAGCCCTTCCTTTTCTATTTCTTTTAATAATTCATGAGCTTTATTTAAAACATCATTAGCTCTATTTTGTATTATTCCGTCTTTTTTAAAGATTATTTCTTCTCCTAAAGAGTTCATATTATCAAATATATATTTTGCATTTTCTATAGACAATGCTCTATCTGACATAAAAGGAGTATGAATAGCTTCTGTTAACATTCCTAAAAGATGAATTTTTTGATTAGTCATTATAGTTATCATGTTAAATAAAGCATCTTGTATATGTCCTTTGAATATATCTCCTGTCATAAATTTAGTAGGAGGCATATATTTAAGAGGAGCATTAGGGAATATTTCTCTTGCCATTTGAGCTTGAGCAAGCTCTAACAAAAAGCCATCCTTAGTATCTGGATTCATTTCAAATGCATGACCAAGTCCCATAAGTTCTTCTTTAAGTCCAGAAAGTAAAGCAAATTGTTCATTTATAAACTGTGATGCAAGCACCGTATAAGCTTCTTCTATTGCATCAGCTGTTGTTAAATAGTTATCTTCTCCTGTATTTATAATTACTCCTGCATATCCATTTATTACTCTTGAAAAATATTGATCTATCATAGTTCTTTTCATATTTATATCTCTAAATAATATTCCATATAAAGCATCATTAAGCATTACATCTAGTCTTTCTAACGCCCCCATGGCAGCAATTTCTGGCATACAAAGTCCAGAGCAGTAATTACAAAGTCTTATGTATCTTCCAAGTTCTTCACCAACTTCATCAAGTGCTTCCCTCATAAGTCTGAAATTTTCTTGAGTTGCATATGTTCCTCCAAACCCTTCAGTAGTTGCTCCATATGGTACATAATCAAGAAGACTTTGTCCTGTTGTTCTTATAACTGCAATTATATCCGCTCCCTGTCTTGCTGCAGCTTTTGCCTGAGTTATATCTTCGTATATATTTCCAGTTGCAACTATTACATATAAATAAGGACCTTCTTTATCACCAAATTTATCTAAATAATAATCTCTTTTCTCTCTATTTTCTTTTATCTTCTTAACAGCTTCTCTAGCAATTGAAGATACCTTTATTTTTATTTCAAATAAATCCTTCATAGGTAATTTTGTAAGATTAAGCTCTTTTTTAGAAACCTTTTCAGCTATTTCTTGTGGAGTAAGTCCTAGTCTTAATACTGCATTTCCAATAAATATAGCTGCTCCAATTGAAAGTCCATTTCCCTTCTTAATATTATCCACTACTACATTAGGAAGAGGAACCCCAAATTCATCTACACCATCAATTCCAAGAAGCCTACAAATTGTTCTTTCAACAGCTACTGTGGTATGTCTATCTATAAATTCTTGTGTTTGAGTTGCTATATTTTTTGCACATTCTCTTGATTTTTTTACAACCTCCCAATCTAAATTTAATTTACTATTCATAGCTTTCCCCCTCTTCATAGTAATTTTTAACAATATTTACAATAGAATCTTCAAGTCCTAATAATATGGATATATTTAGCGCATCCTTTGGTACTTTATTTTCTTTTGATAATTTCTCAAGTCTATAATCCATATGCTCCTGGATAATTTCAATAGAATTAGTTTTATTAAGATCTATTTTTAATTTTAAAGAATCAAAATCTACATTTTTAAGTCCTATTACTTGATAATGTACCATATCATCATCAACTACTCCATCATAATGAGTAGTTATTAAGCTTATACTATTAAAATCTTTTAAATACTTACAAAGAGCTTTTACTAGAAAATATCCTTCCTTAGGATTTGTTCCTCTTGCAAATTCATCAAGTGCTATAAACCCATTTTCTCTTTTTATACATTCTATTATCTGCTTTAATTTAATTATTTCAGCTCCAAATGTGCTAAGTCCCTTAGAAATTGACTGCATATCATCAGATATGAAATATATAAAATCGAGTATTGGAAATACTGCTTCTTTAGAAAAAATAAAAAAACCCATTTGTCCAAGGAGTAAATTAAGTACTATAGTATTTAAAGTAACACTTTTTCCTCCCATATTTGCTCCAGTAATTACACTTGTTCCTCTATGTAAAGATATACTTATTGGAATAAAATCTTTTTTTCTTTTTTTAAGTATTTCTTTTATATAAGGATTAAAGCACTCTTTAAATTCTATTTTCATATCATCACAAATTTTTGGTTTTACTCCATTGTAATTAATAGCAAGCTTTCCTTTTCCTATTAATAAATCTAATTTCCCTAATGAATCTATATTTTTCTTTATCAAAGCTAAATAATTATATATTTCATTTGATAAATATTTTTTTATTTTTAGTTCTTCTTTTTCTTCTAAAAGTACTATATCTAGCCTATCTTCCTTTAATATATTTACTTTTTCTTTATCTTCTTCAATAAATATTTTTTCTTCTATTTTTCTTTTTTCTTCTCTTATTTTTTTAAGATTTTCACTGTATGAATCATATATATAAAATGTAGATATTTTTTCCTCTTCAGGATCTAATAAATCTATTATTGATTTCACAGAATTAAATTTTATATTTTCTATATTCAGATTTAATTTTTTGTAAAGGTTAATTAATTCTTCCATTAACATAGAAAAATACTTTAATTCATAAAGTTCTACTTCATCTAATGTATTTAAATTCTTACATCTTTCAATTGAATTTCTTATATCTTTAAATTTATAAAATATTCTATCTATACTTTTATAAATATCATTATTATTTTTTATACTTTCTATTATTTTTTGGATATTTTCTAACTCTTTCATTAATAAATACTTTTCATTTCTTCTAAATGGTTTTATATTCTTTTTTTGATTTATTCCATAAGGTGTAATAACATCTAATTTTTCCATTATAAAATTAAATCCGACCATATTTCGTTGATTATTATCTAAAAATTTTATTCTAACCACCTCCTATAACGTCGAATACAGGTAGGTTTATATTCTTTCTTAGAATATCTAAAAAATTATTTTTATCAAACTCATATCCATAAGGCGATTTAGGGTTAATACTTATTCCTATTATTTTTATAGGATTTATTACTTTTATATTTCCTCCACTTTTTATAAATCTATATAATACTTCTTTGCTTAGAAATAGCTTTGTTCCATCTTCTACTAAAAAAGTAATCTCACTATATATATCAGTTCCCTTCATTATATCTTCTAAAAGTTTATCTACTACTACCCCTTTTATAACTATATATTTTGAGTTCTCATTTAAATTTTCTAGTATCTCCTTAGATGAATCTAGAGCAGTTGGAATATTCAGATTTTTAATTGTATTATCTTTATATATAACACCTACTTTTAAAATAGATTTTAATAAACTCAATACTTCCTTATTTTTTTCATTATCTAAAGATAATAAATTAACAGTATGTAAAGTTTTATCTACAACTTTATTTATATCTCTTGATAAACCAGCCCCAGTACAAAGTATTGTTGCATCAGTAATTCCTGGAGAAGCTAATGTTTTTCTAGATAATGCTCCATCTACTATTACAAGGTCTAATCCTAACTGTTTAAGTTTTTCACATATTTCTTTTAAGTAATTATTTGATGAAGGTCCTGCTAATTCTACATATCCATCACTTAGAGCTTTAAATATTATCACTTCACCCATTGGTGTATTTATAGAGGTATTATCTAATATTTCTTTTGTAATGTCGCTATTTAAAAAACAATTTTTAGCTGTTGCAATAAGGCTTCCTTTTTTTACATATATTCTTGGTTTTTCAGTGCTTGTAACTAAATCTATTTCTTCTCCATCTCTTCCTATTGATGTAAGACCAAGGGTAATTTTTCCCCTGGCCTCATTTAATATATAATTTAATGTTGTAGTCTTCCCAACATTTTTATCCATTCCTATAATAGATAAGCTGTTATACTTTTTAAGCATTTGAATGAGATTTTTCATGCTTTTCCTTTCCTCTTAACTTTCTTTCAAGTCCTTCTGGCTCTAAGGCCATTTGCTGATTATTAAGAAGCCCAGCTACTCCAACAAGCTTTATCTCTTTTTCTTTATTACATATATCACAGCTACATTCTGGAGTATAATTATCTGGCTCTTGATATGTTGTTATTACCCCCTCAAAGTTTCTAAGTATTACCTTGTTATGACTTTGAGATATAATATAATTTGGCATAACAGGAGTTTTACCACCACCACCAGGAGCATCAACTACAAATGTAGGAACACAAAAACCTGATGTATGTCCTCTTAATCCTTCTATAATCTCAATCCCTTTTGAAACCGTTGTTCTAAAATGTTCAAGTCCCATAGAAAGATCACATTGATATATATAATAAGGTCTAACTCTTATTCTAACTAATTCATTTACAAGTTTTTTCATTACATGAACACAATCATTTACCCCTCTTAATAGTACAGATTGGTTTCCTAGAGGTATACCAGCATCAGCTAACATTTCACAAGCTCTTTTAGATTCTTTTGTAATTTCATTAGGATGATTAAAGTGAGTATTTAGCCAAATTGGATGATATTTTTTAAGCATATTTACAAGCTTTTTAGTTATCCTTTGAGGCATAACTACTGGAACTCTAGACCCTATTCTTACTATTTCAACATGAGGTATTTCTCTTAATCTTTTTATTATATGTTCAAGCTTTTCATCTGATATCAAAAGTGCATCTCCACCAGACAAAAGAACATCTCTAATTTGAGGAGTCTTTTTAATATAATCTATAGCTTTATCTATTTGATTCATTGGAAGAGAAGAATCCTTTTGTCCTGCAAATCTTCTTCTAGTACAGTGTCTACAATACATAGAACATTGATCTGTAACTAATAATAAAGCTCTATCTGGATATCTATGAGTAAGCCCAGGCACTGGAGAATCCTCATCTTCATGAAGTGGGTCTAATAAATCTGCATCTGATTTGTTTAGTTCTAGATTTATTGGTATTGCCTGTTTTCTTATAGGATCATTCGGATCATTTATATCTATTAAAGATAAATAATATGGAGTTATAGCCATTCTTAAAGTTTCTAGACACTGCCTAGCTCCTTTTTCTTCTTCCTCTGTAAGCGGTATATATTTTTTAAGCTCATCTACACTTTCTATTCTGTTTTTTATTTGCCACTTCCAATCATTCCAATCTTCATCATTAACATTTTCAAAAAGCTCAAATCTTCTATTTATTTTCATTTTTTACCCCCTATAATATATTTAATAAAGCTATACGTATAAATCTTCAAATATTTTTCTTAAAGTATCACATTCTCTTAAATCTTCAAGTGTTATTTCTGCATGATTTTTTGTATATCCATTTCCTATTATCATTGTTACATCTTTTCCTACTCCTTCTGCTCCAAGAGCTGCTTTAGTAAAACTTGTAGCCATGGAGAAAAAGTAAACTATTCCTTCATCTCTAACAGGAAGTATACTTGACATTTCTGTATTTTCAACATTTACACAGTTTATAGCTATGTCTACTTCTTTTCCTTCATTTACTCTTAATACTTCATTTAAAACTTGTGTTGGCTTTTGAGCATCTGCAACTATAATTTCATTACAAAATCCTGTATAGTTAAGAAAATCTCTACTTTTTTCATTCCTAATAAGACCTATAACTTTTCCATTTTTTCCAACTTTCTTTTTAGCTTCATAGCAACACAACATTCCTGATTTACCAGCTGCTCCAAGTACTAAAACAGTTTCCCCTTTCTTTACAAGCTTTCTAGTTTGTGCTGGAGCTCCTGCTACATCAAGTGCAGCTAGTGCTAATGTTTCCTCCATATCTTCAGGAAGAGTTGCATATATTCCACTTTCAAACAATACTGCTTTTCCTTTTATTTCCACCCTATCTATATCAGGCTTAATATCTATTATTTCATCTATTTTAAGAGGTGTTAGAGAAAGAGATACTAATGTTGCTATTTTATCTCCTATTTTTAAATTAGTTTTATCCTTTAAAGTATTTCCTATTTTTTCTATTCTTCCTATTAGCATTCCACCTGATCCTGTAACTGGATTTTGCATTTTTCCTTTATTATTTACTATTTCAAGTATCTTTTCTTTTATTTTTTCAATATCTCCTTCACATTCTTCTTCTATTTGTGTAAAACTTGCAGAATCAATATTAAGAGCTTGAACATCAATTAATATTTCATTATCAAATATATTCATATCATTACATACTTTAACTGCTGGTTGTGGAAGTACTTCTTTTGGCTCAATTACTCTGTGTGTTCCATATTTACATCCTCTTTTCATTTTTATCCTCCTTTAACCTTCCATATATTTTAAATTTTCAGAAATTATCAATTCTGCTTCTGTTACAGCTTTTATTTCATCAATAGTTATATTTTTATTTATTTCTTTTAAAACAAGTCCCTTATCTGTAACCTCTATAACTCCAAGTTCAGTAACTATTAAATCGACTACCTTCTTTGCTGTAAAAGGTAAGTTGCATTTTTTTAATATTTTAGGTTTCCCTTTAGCTGTATGAAGCATAGCAATTATTACTTTTTTAGCTCCTACAACTAAATCCATGGCTCCACCCATTCCTGGAATAAATTTTCCTGGTATGTTCCAATTAGCAAGATTACCTTCTTCATCTACTTGAAGAGCTCCAAGAACTGTTGCATCTACATGTCCTCCTCTAATTAATCCAAAGGACATTGCACTATCAAAGAAAGCTCCTTGAGGAAGTATATTTACATACTGACCACCTGCATTAGTTATATTTGCATCTTCCTTTCCACTTTCGCAAGCTTTTCCCATTCCAACCATTCCATTTTCTGACTGAAAAGTTACATTAATTCCTTTAGGTATATAATTTGCAACTTTAGTAGGTAGCCCTATTCCTAAATTTACCAACTGGCCGTCACTTAATTCTTTTGCAACTCTTTTAGCTATAATTTCTTTTCCTTTTTTTTCATCTATAATCAAATTACTCCCCTCCTTCTATTATGTAATCTACTAATACCCCAGGTGTCATTACTACTTCCGGCTCTATTTCACCTACTTCTACTAAATCTTGGGCTTCTACTATTACAGTATTAGCTGCCATGGCTATTATTGGATTGAAATTTTTTGTTATACCTTTATAAAATGTATTGCCAAATTTATCTACTATACTTCCTCTAATTAAAGCCAAGTCTGCTTTTAGAGGTAATTCTAATATGTATTCTTTATCACTAATATTTATTTTTTCTTTTCCTTCTTCTACTAAAGTACCAACACCTGTTGGAGTTAGTACACCACCAAGTCCAAATCCACCTGCTCTTATTCTTTCAATCAACGTTCCCTGAGGTGATAGCTCAACTTCAAGTTTTCCTTCATTCATTAATTTTCCTGTTTCAGGATTAGTTCCTATATGAGATACTATAACTTTTTTAACCTGATTATTTACAATAAGTCTTCCTATTCCTTTATCTATAAAACTTGTATCATTTCCTATAATTATTAAATCTTTTATATTCATTTGTATAAGTAAATCTATTAATTTTTCAGGAGTTCCAAATCCTAAAAATCCTCCTATCATAATAGTCATTCCATCTTTGATTAAATTTTTCAAATCATCAATACATACTAATTTATTCATTTCTTCACCCCTTGAGTTTAAGTATTTTTCTAGCTTCATCACAAGATGCTATTTCTCTTCCAAGTTCTTTTCCTATTCTTACAACCTTCTCTACTAACTCTCCATTTGACTTTGCTAAAGCTCCTTTGGATATGTAAACGTTATCTTCAAAACCAACTCTAACATGTCCACCCATTAATATTGATAGTGCTGCCATTTCAAACTCATATTTTCCTATTCCTGATACTGTAAATGTTGATTCTTTTGGAATACTTTCTTTTAAAAATATTAAATCTCTTGCAGTTGCACTTATTCCTCCATTTACTCCCATAACAAAATTAAAATGCATAGGATTATTTATATATCCTTTTTTAGAAAACCTTATTGCAGTATCTATCATTCCTTTGTCAAAAACTTCAATCTCTGGTTTTATCTCAAGTTCCATCATTTTTTTTGAGAATTCCTTTATAGTATTTTCTGTATTTACAAATATATCATCTCCACCAAAATTACATGTTCCACAATCAAGAGTTGCCATTTCTGGTTTTAAATATATTGGCTGAAGTCTCTCTTCATTGCTCATTCCAACTGCTCCACCAGTGGATGGTTGAATTATTACATCTGGACATCTTCTTTTTATTTCTTCAATACAATCTCTAAATCTATTTATATCCTGCGTTGGAGTTCCATCATCATTTCTGACATGAAGATGTATTATACTTGCTCCTTGATTATATGCACTTTGAGCTTCTCTTCCTATTTCCTGTACTGTATACGGAACATTCGGATTATGCTTTTTAGTAACCTCAGCTCCACATATAGCAGCAGTTATTATTAATTTTTCCATAAAACTCCTCCTATCTTCTTTTTCTATCCTTTAAAACTACACATGTTCCACTTGCTTTACATACAATTACTGGCTTATCTAAAACATCCGCAGCTGAATCATTTATATCTGGTCTTGGAACTATAACCTTTCTAGCTTCAAATATCATTTTTCTTGATGTATTTCCCTCTTCAATTATTTCTCCCTCTGCTTCTATATAATCTCCTGCATATACGGGAGCTAAAAATTCTACTGAATCATATGCTCTAAAAAGACCTTCATCTCCATCATTTTTTATCAAAAGCTCTGTTGCTACATCACCAAATAACTGAAGCATTTTAGCTCCATCAACTAAATTTCCTCCATAATGGCAATCACTTTGGCTCATTCTAACTCTTATCAAAGCTTTCATTCTTATCCCCCTTTAAAATTTGTATAAAATTTAAAAGCACTGAAGATTTTCAGTGCTTTTTAGACAAATATAAAAAGCTACTTATGCAATGAAAATCTTAATTTTCACTACATAAATAGCACACCATAACATATATGGCAGTGATAAAGTATTGCACCCTACCCCCAAGACTATACTTAAGAACCAGTATAGCCTTTCGGCAAAGAAACCCTTCATCTTCAATATCGGAGGTTCTTCTCCTTAGCAATTAAAGATTACCCTTTTCCTTGCACCTCTATTTATGTAACTGCTAAATTCTTATTTTACTTTCTAATACTATATATGCTTTAAAATTTTTTATATGCAAAAAATGCTTATGTTATTCTAAAATTTTAGAATAACATAAGCATTTTAAAATCTAATTTATTATTTAAATAAACCTTTTTTCCTTACACTTCTCCAATCTAAATCTCCTCTTTGAAGCGCTTTTATAAAAATCTCTGCTGTAGCTAAATTTGTAGCAATAGGAACATAATGTACATCACAAAGTCTAATTAATGCTTGTATATCTGGTTCATGAGGCTGAGCAGCTAGTGGATCTCTTAAAAAAATTACTAAATCCATATCTTCTTCAGCAATTTTAGCTCCTATTTGTTGATCTCCTCCTAAAGGACCTGATAAAAATCTGTTTATTTCAAGCTGTGTAGCTTCTTGAATCTTTTTTCCAGTTGTTCCTGTTGCATATAAATTATAATTTTTTAATATATCTTTATATGCTAATGTAAAATGCACCATCGTTTCTTTCATTTCATCATGTGCAATTAATGCTATATTCATATTTTACATCCCCTTCTAAAAATTTATCTTTTTTCTTCTCATTGAAACATTTAATATAAGTCCTAAAGCCATCATACTAGTAACCAACGAGCTTCCACCATAGCTTACAAAAGGAAGAGTTACTCCTGTTACTGGCATCAGTCCTATAGCCATTCCTATATTTTGAACAATTTGGTATAAAAACATAAATAAAGCGCCTATGGTTATAAGAGAACCATAAAAATCTTTTGCATTCTTAGCTATTTTTAATATTCTGTTTAAAAATAATAAAAACAACAAAACTAAAACAGCAGCCCCAATAAGTCCAAGTTCTTCACCAAGAACAGCAAATATAAAATCCGTTTCTTGAACCGGAAGGAAATTATATTGATTTTGAGTTCCTTTAAAAAGCCCTTTTCCGAATATTTTCCCTGATCCTATTGCTATCATAGATTGAATAACTTGGAAATTTCCTTCATATTTAGGGTCTCCTGGATGTAAAAATGCATCTATTCTAACTCTTTGATGAGGCTTTAAAAATTTATAAATTATTGGCACTGAAAGAACTGCGCCTAATGATCCATATCCTATTATCTTAGCATTTAATCCTGTAATAAAAGTCATTCCAAATATTATAGACATAAATACAATTGCAGATCCTAAATCTGGCTGCTTTAAAATAAGAAGTAATATAGGTCCAGAATAAATAATAATAGGAACTAAATCTTTAAATGTATTTAGTTTATCTTTTTTATCTTCTAAAAATTTTCCAAAACTTAATATAAAACCTAATTTCACAATTTCTGAAGTTTGAATAGTTATTGGCCCAAGCTTAATCCAAGACTTTGCTCCCGCAATAGATACTCCAAGACCTGGAATATATACTGCAAGCAATAACAATACATTTAATATATATATCTCCTTATAATATTTTCCTAATTTGTTATAATCTATTAAAAGTATAAAAAATATTACTATTATACCAATAATAAATGATATAGCCTGAACCTGCAACTGTCTAAAACTTCCTGAATCATTTACATGAGTTGCACTACTAATGACAACCATTCCTACAAGGAATATAAATATGACAGTAAAAACTAATATCCAATCAATATCTTTAAACATCTTAATATGAATATTCATAATTTATCACCTACTGAAAAATATTGGGAAATCCGCCTTAGGACTCCCCAATATTTATATTATCATCTTGCTCTTTCTTTTAATTTTTTTATAGGAATATTTGCAACCAATGCAGATATAGGCATATCTCCATCTCTATTCCTAGATTTTGCCATTTTAACTTCTAAACCATTTTCATCTATCTCAATATATTCAGATATAACCTTTATTATATCTCCTTTTATCATATCTAAAAATTTAGCAGAACAGTCAACTCTATCATGTACTAACACTAGCTTTAGTCTTTCTTTTGCTACATTTTTGCTTGTTTTAGATTCATTCCCAAACATCTTAAATAAATCAAGCATTGCTACCACCCCTATTTAGCAAGTCCAAATATTTTTTTTAATTTATTCATAAAAGAATCTTGTGTTTCTATATTTAAGAAAGGAATTTCTTCTCCCATTATTCTTTTTGATACATTTCTGTATGCTTGCCCAGCTAATGATTTATTATCTGTTACAGCTGGTTCTCCTCTATTAGTAGATATTATTATACTCTCATCATCAGGAACAACGCCTATTAAATCTATAGCTAAAATATCTATTATATCTTCCATATCCATCATATCTCCACGTTTTACCATTTCAAGTCTTATTCTATTTATGATAAGTAGCGGATCATTTATCTCATTTGCTTCAAGAAGCCCTATAATTCTATCTGCATCTCTAACAGCTGAAACTTCAGGTGTTGTAACAACTATTGCTCTATCTGCTCCAGCTATTGCATTTTTAAATCCCTGCTCAATTCCTGCAGGACAATCTATTAATACATATTCAAATGACTTTTTTAAGTCTTCACATAATTTTTTCATTTGCTCTGGTGAAACTGCATTCTTATCTCTTGTTTGAGCTGCAGGTAAAAGATAGAGGTTCTCAAATCTTTTATCCTTTATTAAAGCTTGTTTTAATCTACATGTTCCTTCAACTACATCAACAATATCATAGACAATTCTATTTTCAAGTCCCATAACAACATCTAAATTTCTAAGTCCAATATCTGCATCTACTACTACAGTTTTTTTGCCAGAAAGACTAAGTGCTGTTCCTAGGTTAGCAGTTGTTGTTGTTTTTCCAACTCCGCCTTTTCCAGATGTAATTACTATAACTTCACTCATAAAACTACCCCCATTCGTGCATATTGACTATTTTTTACTTAAATATGGCTCTATAATTATATAATCATCCTTTATAAATGCAATTTCAGGATAATTTGGCTTTTTAAAATTCTCTTCTGGGGCTATAGCTATTATATCTGCAATTCTAAGCTGCATAGGGTCTAAATTATATGCTGCAACAAAAGCATTTCTATTGCCATTAGCTCCTGCATGTACAACACCTCTTAAGGATCCCATTATTACTATATTCCCATAAGCTATTACCTGACCTCCTGGATTTATATCTCCAATTATTACTACATTTCCTTTAAATTCGATCTTAGTTCCAGATCGTATAGTACTTTTTACAAACTTAGTTGGACCTTCATTTATTCCTTCAAATATAGCTTTATTTTCTTCTTCCTTTTCTTCTAAAAATTCAACTTCAAATTTTGATGTTATTATATCCTTAAGATGTAATATTTCTATATCATTCAATGTTGTGCTATTTATTGATGCAATCTTTGCACCTTTAAAAAATCTTCCTGCGCGCCCTATTTTTTCAACAAGTTCTTCTTTTACTTTCTCAAATTCATTACATTCTTTTATGTTGATAACTAATCCTTTTTTACTTCCTTTAAATTCTATACTACCTTCTTTAGGCAATACTACTTTCTTATTTCCTTTAAATTCTATAACCTCTCCTAAAGCCATACTTACTCCTCCAAAAGACTATATATTCTTAAATTCTTCAAAAACTAAATAAATCCTTCTTTATCTTTTCAATTCTTCTACTAGTTTTAATTCTTCCTTTATATCTTCTTCATTTTTATCTTTTGTAAGTCCAAAATACTCTGCCATTATATCTCTAGCTATAGGAGCTGCATATCCTCCATGACCCCCTTGAAATATTAAAGATACAACAGCTATTTCTGGGTCTTCATATGGAGCAAATGATACAAACCAAGCAAAGTTATCATAAGTATCTTTAAATCTATTTATCTGGTCATATGTTAAGCGCGGATTTAGTTCAAACAATGCTTTTCTTATATAATAATCTCTGCTTTTTTTACTTTTGTCTTCTTTTTCATATTTATCTGCAAGAGCTAAAGCTTCATTAGAATTTACCCCAAAGCTTGCCATATGAGTTATTAGATATTCTTCCTCATTGTCAGTAGGAATTCTTCCACTTTTTTGAGCTGTTCCTGTTTTTGCTCCAACTTTAATTGGAAAATTACCAAAAACCCTTTTAGCTGTTCCTTGCTGAGTAACTCTAAGCATTCCTTTTTTTATTTCTTCTAAATTATCATATTTCTTTAATGGTATTCTTTCTCTTTCTCTTTTAGTTTTTTCTACTTTCATTTTATCATAAGATTCTATTTTATCCACTATTGTAACTTTATTTTTATATCCTCCATTTACTAAACCTGAAATATAATTTGCCATTTGAAGTGGCGTATAAGCATGTGCTCCTTGTCCTATTGATAAGTTAAAAGTGTCTCCTGTTTTCCACTTTGCTTGATTAAAATAGCTGTATTTTACAAGATCTGCAACTTCACCTATTTTGTCTTCTTTTATCTTTAATTGTTTCAGTCTTTTTAAAATAGTTCCTCTACTTGGATTTTCTTCTGTCCAATTTACTATTTCTTTTATTCTTTTTTCGTATTCTTCTTTATCTTTATTAGTTATATCTTCAAAATAATTTTTTAATTTTCTATTTAAAGCATATTCCAAAGACCTTTTTGTATTTTTAAGTTTAGCTTCAGGATTTGGAACTCTTCCTGGTATTTCTTCTATTTCTATTCCAGTTCTTTCATCAAGCCCAAATAATCTTGCATATTTTAAAACCTCTTCTACACTCATTCTTACAGGAAGAGGCTTGTTGCTTCCATAATCATATCCAACACTCACAGAATAAAAGTAATAGTTACAAGATTGCTCTAATGCTCTATATAAGTCTGTAGGTCCATGACTTCCTCTATGATCATTCCATATCCAACATCCAAATGATTTATTTCCAAGCATTATTCTTCCCTTAGCATTAATTTTATAATTAGGATTAAGCCCATTTTCAATAGCGGCAAGACCTGTTATCATCTTAAAAGTTGATCCAGGCTGAACCGAAGTCATTGTTGCTATATTATAAAGTGGTTTAGCTGCTAGTGGGTCATTTTTATTTTTAGGAAGATATTTTCCCATTTCTTGACTAGTTATACCCGTAGAAAAATCATTAGGGTCATAGTCTGGATAAGTTGCCATGGCTAATACTTCTCCAGTTTTAACATGAAGAGCTACAACCGCACCTGATGTTGCTTTATTGTATATTTTCTTACTATCTCTAAGCTTATAATTCCCCCAAGGACTTTCATAAACTCCTCCTACTTGTATTGTCTTTAAAACATTTTTCAAGGAATTTTCTGCCACTTCTTGTAAATCCTTATCAATAGTTAAATATATAGTGTCACCTGATGTAGGGGCCTTCATATCTATTTTTCTAATAAGCCTTCCATATGCATCAACTTCTACCTTTTTATATCCTTTTTCTCCATGAAGTTTTTCTTCATATTTCTTTTCTATACCAGTTTTACCAATCATATCACTTATACTATAACCTTTTTCTTTTATATAAGTGTCTATTTCATTTTGCTGTGATATCTTACCTATCTGACCTAATATATGAGAAGCAAAATTTCCATTTGGATAATATCTTATAGGCTCTGTTTCTATACTAACTCCCGGAAGTTCCATAGCAAGTTCCTCTATTTTTGATACAGTTTCTTTGCTCACATCAAGCGCAAGCTTTATAGGTTGATATTGTAAGTACCCTTGAGATTTTAGTAAATCTCTAACTAAAAGTATTTTTCTTGCCTCATAATCAATTAATTCATCTGGAATTTCATAATACTCTCTAATCCTTTGAAATGCATCTTTTGCACTAATATTTTCTTCTTTTATTTTATACCTATATAACCACTGCTCTTTTTTAACTTCTTCTGCAAATTTCCACTTAGATACGTATATTGGAGGATAATATCCATGTTCATTTAATAATTTTTGAAGTTCAAACTTATCAGTATCTTTGTCTACATTAAGTATACCTTCATTAATTAATCTATCTACAATTTCATAAAAACTTTCCTCTGCACTATAGATTAGAGGTATATTATTTTTTTGTTTCCATTCATATATTGATTTATCATAAGTATAATAATAATCCCCATTTTCTGCTATTATTATAGGAAATTCATCTATATATTTTTCTCCATTTTGTTCTAATATTTTTATTACTTTATCAGCTATTTCATTAGGGTCAGCTTTTTCTATTTCATCTTTTGATAATTGAACTGTAAAAGATGGTCTATTTCCTGCAAGCAATCTTCCATATCTATCTCTTATCTCACCTCTAGGTGCTTCTATTGGTATTTTTTTATATACTTTATTTTGAGCCTGCTCATAATAATCTTCACCTTTTATAACTGTCATATAACTAACTTTTAAAACAATTATAGAAAATACTATTATAAAGGCAAATTTAAGAACATCAAATCTATCTTCAAATTTTTTATTTTTCATCACAATCACCACTAAATATTGTTTAGTTTTTTTACAAAATTAATTAAAAATCTATGTACAAATAAAGCTACTATAACATTTAAAAGAGGTATAACTATAAAACCTTTATAAATTGAAAATATGATTTTATCACTTCCAAAAAAGCTTTTAAAAAAGATAAAATTTATAGAAGATTCGAAAATACTAGAGAAAAAAATTAAAATTACTATAGTTATAGAATTGTCTTTAAAAATTTTATCCTGTAATATACCATATATATATCCAATCAGAAAAAATAAAACAGCATTTACTCCCAAAAACCTACCTACTAAGATATCTTTAAAAAGACCTACTATTAAACCTATAAAAGCCCCTTGATTTCGTTTTAAAAACAAGGAAATAATACTTATATATATAATCGACATATTTATACTTAAACTAAATATGTCGATATAATTTAAAACACTATTTTCTAATATAACCACTGTTATTCCTAAAACTACTAGTATAAAATTTTTCATCTAAAATTCCCTCTTTACTCTATGATTCTAGGTCTTATAATTAAAACCTTATCTACTTTCTTAAAATTAACATAAGGTTTTACCTTAATATATTTTAATAAATTATTTTTATCCTCTATTACTTTTTCTACCTCTCCTAGTGGTATTCCCTTAGGATAAATTCCTATACCTGATGTTATTATTATATCACCAGGAACTACTTCATATTTTATATCAAATAAATAACCTTTTAAATATCCTCCAAAATTTTCACTAGAATCTATAGATATATTCTGACTAATAACTCCTGTATATTCTCCTTTTCTCAAAACTTCAAAGCTTACAGCAGACTTATTATTAAGTAATGAAATAGCCTTTGAGTAATTATCTGAAACCTCATATACTTTTCCTACAAGACCTTCTCCACAAATTACTATACTATCCTTAATCACACCATCTTTTTTACCTGCAGAAATAGTAAAAGTAGTGTACCAATTCCCATCATTTTTACTTACTACAGATGCACTTACATAATTTTTATCATAATCTTCACTTATGTAATTTAAAGATTTTTTTAATTTTCCTAAAGAACCTAGCTCATCTCTTTTCAAATCTATATCTATTATTTTTTTCTTTAATTCTTCATTTTCTTTAGATAACTCTTCAATCTTTTTAAGATTACTTCTATAGTTTATTATGCCTGAAACATTTTCACTAGTAATTGTAAAAATCTTATTTATTCCTCTTTGAATGGGAGAAATAAAATCTAAAACAGTATTTGGTATATAATTATTTATATTTCCTTTAATAGATATCCCTATAATTACAAGTAGAGTGATAGTAATTAAAACAACTACTATCACTTCTTTATTTAAATTATTTTTCTTTTTTCTTTTGCTTCTCACCCTATCACCATCTCTTAACCTTTTCTTCCATACATAAGAACTTTATTGAAAATTTCCTTATCTTCTACCGATTTTCCAGTTCCTATTGCTACACAATCAAGAGGATTTTCTGCAATATATACAGGCATACCTGTTTCTTCTTTAACTAATTTATCAAGCCCTTTTAAAAGTGCTCCTCCTCCTGTAAGCATTATACCATTTTCCATTATATCAGCTGCAAGTTCAGGTGGAGTTCTTTCAAGAGTTGCTTTTATTCCATCTACTATAATAGTAATAGGCTCTTTTAAAGCTTCCCTTACTTCAGAAGATGTAATATTTATAGTTTTTGGAAGCCCTGAAACTAAGTCTCTTCCTCTTATATCTAGCTTTTCTTCTTTTTCTTCTTTAAAAGCAGATCCTATTTTTATTTTTACTTCTTCTGCCGTTCTTTCTCCAATCATAAGATTATATTCTTTTTTTACATAATTAACTATTGATTCATCAAACTCGTCTCCACCTACTCTAATTGATTTAGCAGTAACTATACCACCTAGTGATATAACTGCTATTTCACTTGTACCTCCACCTATATCTACTACCATATTTCCATCAGGTTCTTCAACTTTGAGTCCTGCTCCAATAGCTGCTGCCATTGGTTCTTCTATTAGGTATGCATCTCTTGCTCCGGCTTGACGTGCTGCTTCTTCTATAGCCCTTTTTTCTACTTCTGTTACTCCATATGGAACACACACAGCAATCCTTGGACTAATTAAAGCTTTTTTAGGATATGCTTTTTTTATAAAATATCTAAGCATACTTTGAGTTACATCAAAGTCAGCAATTACTCCATCTTTCATAGGTCTTATTGCTATAATATTCCCCGGAGTTCTTCCTATCATTTTTTTAGCTTCTTCTCCAACAGCTAAAACTTCTTTATTATCATCTCTTATAGCTACAACCGAAGGTTCCCTTACTACTATACCATTTCCTCTTACATATACCAAAGTGTTAGCTGTTCCTAAATCTATTCCCATATCTTTTGAAATCATATCGAAAAAACTTGTCTTTTTTTGTTTAGTCTTTTTAGTTTTTTTCATTATACTTTCTCCTTCCTACATTAACGCTTTTTCTTTAAAGCTAAAGTATATACCATCTCCAATAATTATATGATCTATAATATCTATTCCTAGTATTTTTCCTCCATCAACAAGCCTTTTAGTAATATTTTTATCTTCTTTACTCGGCTCTACATAACCTGAAGGATGATTGTGCATAAGAATGATTTTATTTGCACTCCTTCTTATTGCTTCAATAAAAACTTCCCTAGGATGAACTATTGATGAGTTTAAAGATCCTACAGAAATTTCTATATCAGATATTATTTCAT
This sequence comes from Tepidibacter formicigenes DSM 15518, assembly GCF_900142235.1. Lineage (GTDB taxonomy): Bacteria > Bacillota > Clostridia > Peptostreptococcales > Peptostreptococcaceae > Tepidibacter > Tepidibacter formicigenes. Next base: position 49,363 of record NZ_FRAE01000006.1, read on the forward strand.
TTTTTGTATTTAAAAGAACTATTTTAAAAACCTCTTTTTTTAAATATCTAAGCTCCTCCATATATACACTTGCTATATCATCTGGACTATTTATTTTAAATTTATCTCTAGGAATAGACTTTGCAATTCTTTTGCCTAATTCTATTGATGCTAATATTTGACAAGCCTTAGCATTTCCTATTCCTTTTATTTTACTAAGTTCTTCTATAGTAATGTTGCAAAGACTTCTTATTCCCTCTGACTTATCCATATTTATTATGTAATTTGCAAGATCAATTGCAGACATATCTTTATTTCCTGATCTTAAAAGTATAGCTAAAAGTTCAGGATTAGATAGATATTTTGCTCCTTTTAAAATCATTTTCTCTCTAGGTCTTTCATCTAGGGCCATTTCTTTAATAGACATTTTTTTTACTTGACCCATATATCTTCCTCCTAAGTTTATATAATATTTATACCAAAATGTCTAGATAAAATTTCTTCTAATTTTGCAACAGGAAGCCCAACTACACTAAAATAGTCTCCTTCTATTTTTTCAACTAGCAAAGATCCATATCCTTGTATTCCGTATGATCCTGCTTTATCCATTGGCTCTTTTGTATCTATGTACCTTCTTATTTTATAATCATCAATATCTTTCATTTTTACCTTTGTAATTTCACAATCTACTACTTTTTTATTATCAGAAAGTCTAATTACACTAATTCCTGTTATTACTTCATGATATTTCCCAGACAATTTTTTAATCATGTTAAAAGCATCTTCTTCATCATTAGGCTTTCCAAGTATTTCATTATCAAATACAACTATTGTATCAGCTCCAATAACTATTTCACTTTCTTCTACTTTATTAGCCACATCTAATGCTTTTTGAAAAGCCAGACTCATCGCTACTGTTTTTGGATTACTATTTATATCAACAGATTCCTTAACTTCACTTTTTATAACTTTAAACTTTAAATTTAAATTTAAAAGCAACTCCCTTCTCCTAGGAGAGGATGATGCTAATATAATCTTCATAAAATCACCTCTTTATATACTGCTACCCTTAATTAGTTTATCACTTAAAAATCAAAAACACAATAAGGTGTGGTAAATACCACACCTTATATTTTTACCTTTTATTTTAATTTTATAGCATCTTTTGGACATTTCTCAAAACATACTCCACAGCCTATACATTTTTCTTCTATTACACTGTGTTTTTGTTTAAGTTCTCCTTCTATAGCATCAACTGGACACTTCTTTTTACATATAGTACAACCAACACATTTTTCTTCTTCTATAAAGGCTTTTTTTCTATTGTTGACTTCTCCTGATATAGCTTTAGTAGGGCACTTTTCTACACAAACCATACATTGTGTACATTTTGAATAATCAATTTTTGCTAAATTATTTTCAAAAGTTATAGCTCCAAAAGGACACGATTTTACACATATTTGACATCCTATACATCCAACAGCGCATTTAGATTTTACATCTTTTCCGAACTCTTTACTGTTACATTCTACAACTACCTCTTGACTATATGGAACCCAATCAATTACAGCTTTTGGACAAACTTCTATACATTTACCACAAGAAACACACTTGTCCTTATCTATATGTGCTATACCATCTTTTATAGTAATAGCACCAAATTGACATACATTTACACATGTTCCAAGTCCTAAACATCCATATTGACAAGACTTAGATCCACCAGATACTAAAGCTGCTGCTCTACAGTCGTTTATACCATAATATTCACTTTTATCTTTTGCATTATTACAAGTACCTTTACATATAACCTTTGCTACTTGCTTTTCTCCATCTTCTGCAACTACTCCCATTATTTCTCCAATTTTTGCTGCACACTCGCTTCCTCCTACAGGACATGCATTTATTGGAGCTTCTCCATTTACTATAGCATTAGCAAGCCCTCCACAGCCAGGATAACCACAACCTCCACAGTTAGCCCCAGGTAAGGCTTCATTTATTGCTTCAACCCTTGAATCTACCTCTACTGCAAACTTTTTAGAAGCATATGCAAGTCCAGAGCCGAACATAAGACCCATGGCACCTAAACTAATAACTGAATTTAATATTAAAGACATATTCTTCACCTCCTACCTAAACTAATCCTGTAAATCCTAAAAATGCTATAGCCATAAGACTTGCTGTTATTAGAGCAATTGGAAACCCTTTAAAGCTTTCTGGTACATCTGCAATTTCAAGTCTTTCTCTTATTCCGGCAAATAATACTATAGCAAGAGTAAAACCAATAGCAGCTCCAAGTCCATTTGTTATTGTTTCAATTAAATTATAGCTATTATCTATATTGATTATAGCAACCCCTAAAACTGCACAGTTAGTAGTTATAAGTGGTAAAAAAACTCCTAATGCTTGATATAATGTTGGACTTACCTTTTGAATTACCATTTCAACAAACTGAACTAAAGATGCAATTACAAGTATAAATGCAATAGTTTGTAAAAATTGTATTCCTAAGGGTTCTAATACATAATACTGAACAAAATAAGTTATTATAGATGCAAGTGTCATAACAAAAGTAACCGCCATACCCATTCCAACTGCAGTTTCAACTTTTTTAGAAACTCCAAGGAATGGACAGATTCCTAAGAATCTCGATAAAACAAAGTTATTTACAAGTATAGAACTTACTAATATCAAAAATATTTTCATCTAAATTCCCTCCTAACTAGCTTTCTTATCAGCAATTTTATTAATCATTGCAAGAAGTAACCCTAATGCTAAAAATGCTCCTGGAGGTAATATCATTATAAGTGCTGGTTTATAAGCACTACCAAATAATGAAATGTTAAATATAGTTCCATTTCCAAACAATTCCCTTACCATTCCAAGCACTGTAAGAGATACAGTAAATCCAAGTCCCATTCCCATTCCATCTACTATTGATTCTACTGGTCTATTTTTAGAAGCAAAGCTTTCAGCTCTTGCTAGTATTAAACAGTTAACAACTATAAGAGGAATAAATAATCCTAACTTTGAATCAAGAGCAGGAAGATAAGCTTTTAAAAGCATTCCTACCATAGTAACAAATGTAGCTATAACTACAATAAATGCTGGGATTCTTATTTTAGAAGGTATAAATTTTCTAACTAATGATATAACTAAATTTGAACATATTAAAACTGCAGTTGTTGCAAGTCCCATTCCCATTCCATTTTCAGCTGAAGTTGTAACCCCCAAAGTTGGACACATACCTAAAACTTGTACGAATACTGGATTTTCATTTATAATTCCATTTTTGAATATTTTTCCTAATTTCATATTTTCACCTCCAACCTATTTTAAAATTTCGTTATATACTCTCATTGCTTCATTAACACCATCAGTAACTGCTTTTGAAGTTATAGTAGCACCAGATATTGCAACAATTTCATTTTCTTTAGGCCCTGGGTTTTTTATAACTTCTATATTTTTGTCTACACTTTTTCCTTTATATTGACCTTTAAATTCTTCATTCGCAGCTTTTGCTCCAAGTCCTGGAGTTTCTGCATGATTTCCTATACTTACTCCATGAATAGTTCCATCAGTTCCAATTCCTATCATAACTTCAACTACTCCAGCATATCCTTTTGGAGCAGTTTTTATTGTATATCCAACAATATCGCTTCCATCTAGTCCTTTGTATACTTCTATAACCATAGATGAATCTATATTTTCTTCAAAAGGTTTAAAATCTTTTGCTTCTGGTAGTACTTGTTTACGAGCTTCAATATTTGCAAGTTCATTTTGTTTTTCTATAGCTGGTAGTGTTACGTTATTAGTAAATCCAAGAACTACCGCCGATATTGATGTTATTATCAAAAGAATTATCCCAAGTTTTGCTATTTCTTTCATTATCTAGCCACCTCCCCAAATACTTTAGGGCTTGTATATTTATCAATAAGTGGTGCTGCTACATTCATTAAAAGTATTGAATAAGAAACTCCTTCTGGGTATCCTCCCCATAGTCTTATAACTGTAGTTAATACACCACATCCTACTGCATATATAATTTGACCTTTATATGTTACAGGTGACGAAGCGTAATCTGTTGCCATATAAAAAGCACCAATCATTAATCCCCCTGCAAATAAGTGATAAATAGAATTACTTAAATCAAATCCACCAAACAAAAATGTTAATACAAATACAGTTCCTATATAGTATACAGGTATTATATAAGTTATTACTCTTCTATAAATAAGATATATTCCACCAATTATTAAAAGTAGTGCAGATGTTTCTCCTATACATCCTCCGATGTTTCCTATTAAAAGATCAAAAATACTTGGTTTTGCAGTTCCTACCGCTTCTACCCCTTTAACTATAGCAAGAGGAGTTGCTGTAGATACTGCATCAGGTCCTGGAGTTACCCAACTTGTCATTTCAACAGGCCAAGAAGCAAGTAGCATTGCACGAGCAGCAAGTGCTGGATTCATAAAATTATGACCTATTCCACCAAATACCTGTTTTACAATAACAATTGCAAACACAGATCCTACAAAAGGTAACCACCATGGCGCTGATGCTGGTATATTAAATGCAAGTAAAAGTCCTGTAACAATAGCAGACCAGTCATTTATAGTTATTTCTTTACCCATAAGCTTTTGAGTTATTGCTTCTGCTAAAACAGCACCAATTAATGCAGATAATATTACTGTTACAGCTCCCATTCTAAAATAGTAAATAGAAGCTATGGTTGCTGGAAGCAATGCTATTACAACATCCCTCATTATAGTTGAAGTATCTTCATTAGATCTTAAATGAGGAGAAGATGATATTATAAGTTTTGTACCCATTATCTTACCTCCTTCTATTTGTTTTGCTTTCTCTTTTTAGCTATTATTTCTCTTTTTGCAACCCTTATTGATTGAAGAAGTGGTCTTTTAGATGGACAAATAAATGAACATGACCCACATTCTATGCAATCAAGGGCTCTATACTCTTCAGCTTTATCAAAATTATATTTTAAAGAATGTGCACTTATATAGAGTGGTTGTAAAAATGCTGGACATATATCAACACATTTTCCACATCTTATACAATTTTTAGGCTTTGGTAAAGTTGCATCTTTTTTGTTAAGACATAGTATTCCTGAAGCTCCTTTTGTTACAGGTACCTCAAGTGTATATTGTGTAAGACCCATCATAGGTCCTCCCATTATTACCTTTCCTGGTTCTTCTTTAAAGCCTCCACATTGATTTATTATTTCTTCAAATAGTGTTCCAACTTTAATTATTAAATTTTTAGGATTTTTTATAGCACTTCCTGTAACTGTAGTTATCCTTTCAACTAAAGGCATTCCAGTTTTTATTGTTTGAGCAATCTGTGCTGCTGTTCCTACGTTATTTACAACAACTCCCGCATCCATAGGAAGTCCTCCAGATGGAACTTCTCTTTTTGTACAAGCATATATAAGCTGTTTTTCAGCTCCTTGGGGATATTTAGTTCTTAAAGATACAACCTCTATATTTTTTTCATTTTGAGCGGCTTTTTTCATAACCTCTATTGCATCCGGTTTATTATCTTCAATTCCTATATATCCATTTTCAACATTTAAAACCTTCATAATAGCCTTAAGTCCATAAACTACATCTTCTGGACTTTCAAGCATAAGTCTGTGGTCTGCTGTTAAGTATGGCTCACATTCTGCACCATTTAATATAACTGTATCTATTTTTTTATCCTTTGGAGGAGACAGCTTTACATGAGTTGGAAATGTAGCTCCACCCATACCAACTATTCCAGCCTCTTTTATTATTTCTAAAATTTCCTGAGCGCTTAGAGAATCTATATCCCCTTTAGGGACAACGCTTTCATGTGCTTCGTTTAAGAAATCGTTTTCAATTATTATGCATAAAGAACTTCCACCAGGTGTTGGACACTCCTTTATAGATTTTACTGTTCCTGATACCGAACTATGTACAGGTGAAGAAACAAATCCTTGTGGTTCTCCTATTTTTTGACCTACTTTAACTTTATCTCCAACTTTTACAATAGGCTTACATGGAGCACCTATATGCTGTTGAAGAGGTATATAAAGAGTAGCAGGATCTTTTGCTCTTTCTAATTGTATATTCTCTGTATATTTTTTTCTGTGTGGCGGATGAACTCCACCTTTAAAAGTTAAGAGCGTCATTCATATTACCTCCTTACAATAAATTATACCCACCTCATAATATAAGTATAAATATTTATTAAATAACTATAAATATAAAAAACAAATATTAACATGAAAATAATTTCATAATATAGTATACTACATTTTTTTTATAAAGTCCTAAAAATTAAATAATTAACATAATTAAATTAAGATTTTATGATAAATCATAAAAAAGAGCTAAAATTTTAGCTCTTTTTAAAATCTTTTTTAATTTATATTTTTTAGTGTATTTATAAAGTTATAATAGTCAAACATTCCCGATAAAAAAAGCTTTTCACAGGAATACATATTGTTATTTCCAAGATTTTCATTTATTTCTTCTATGTGCTTTGCATACTTTTCGCAAAATTCACTTAATTTATTTTTGAAATTTTCTATATTTTTATCTTGTATATTTTCAATATTTTTTGTTAATGAATCTACTATCTTTTTTCTTTCATTTATAATATTAATATAGTTTTCATATTTAGATGTTCCCATAGTATACTCATACCAGAATTTAGATTCTTTTTTCATATTATCATTCATTAATTTTAATTCTTTATAGATATCATCCATATAAGAATATTTTCCAGTATATTCTAAATTTATTCCAGAAACTTTTATTTTAGATATAAAAGCATCAGTATAGTTTTCCTTAATCCCACCTAAAAGATTTCTTATATGATTTTCATCTAAAAGTGTATAACTATATATTTTATATGTACCTTCCTTTTTTAAAACATAATTAGGTATTAAATTTTCATCTAAATCCTTTTTTACAAGTTTAACCTTTTCATAATCACTTAAAGACCCTACTTGTATAGAGTATATTATAAACGAATCTAAATAACGAATATTTTTATTGTTATTTTCTATTTTTACTGCATTTATAAGCTTGTCTCTGTTTAAATTTAAAAATATTAATTTTGATGTGAAACATGCTAAAAGCGGTACTAATACAAACAAAATAAATATAAATACATTTTTTTTCTTTCTTATCTTATTCATTAGTAACTCCTCCCTATTTACTAGTATATATATTATTTATATAATATAAGTATAAAAAATATTACTAATTAAGGAGTAGTATTATGAATAATTTAGTAAAACAAATTTATCTAGATAAAATAAGAGAAATTGAAAATAGAATTCCTATAAAAATCAAAAAAAATAATAATAAAGAAAATACTGAGTTTAATAATATTCTTGAAGAAAAAATTAATAAAACTGAAACTATAAAAAACGAAGATATAGAAAGTATAATAGAAGAGGCTTCTAAAAAATATAGAGTGGATAAAGATTTGATAAAATCAGTAATAAATGTAGAGTCAAGCTTTAATCCAAATGCTAAATCATATAAAGGAGCCATGGGGCTTATGCAACTAATGCCTAGTACTGCTAAGTCTTTAGGTGTTAATAACCCCTATGATATTAAGGAAAATATAATGGGAGGTACAAAGTATCTAGATGATCTTCTTAAGAAGTATAAAAATATAAATCTAGCTTTAGCCTCATATAATGCAGGTCCTGGAAATGTAGATAAGTATGGAGGAATTCCTCCATTTAAAGAAACGCAAAATTATGTAAAAAAAGTAATAAGTGCTTATAATAATATGAAAAAAAGTGGCAAATAAGCCACTTTTTTTATTCCGAAACCCTTCTTGCACATTTATATGTTTTTAAATAATACCCTTCATTTAAATTTGATGTCATAACTTTTGCTTTTGCTGATGATGCATGTATAAAATTTCCATCACCTATGTAAATACCTACATGATTTATCTTACCATCTCTACTTGTATCAAAGAATACTAAATCCCCTAATTTTAATTCATCTTTTGATACACTTGTTCCAACACTACTTTGAGATCTTGAGCTATGAGGAAGATCTACTCCTAATGCTGTTTTATATACATACATTGTAAAACCTGAACAATCAAAAGTATCAGGTCCACTAGCAGCCCAAACATATTTTTTACCTAATTTACTACTAGCAACTTCATATACTTTACTAATTCTATTGTCTCCTCTTGATACAGCTTTATTTTCTTGTTTTATATTAATAAAAGAATTATATATATACCCCACTTGTTCATTAACTTTTACTTTATACCAATCCGAAGTTTTATCTAATATTTCAACTTCATTTCCAGTATTTAAAGTTCCTATAACAGGACTTTCAAGACTATTTCCTTCTCTAAGATTTACATTATTTCCATTTACAACCCCTATTGTTTGTTTCTCCTGTGTATATTCACTACTAATCCAGCCTTCATTTCCATTATCTAATTTTATTTTATACCATCCGTCTTTTATTTCAACAATTGGAACCTGATCTCCTTCACTTAATTTTGATATTATATTAGAACTTGTATTATTTTCACTTCTCACATTTAAAATAGTAGCTGTTATTTCTGCTTTTTTATAAGTATTTGCAAAAGGATGAGATACATTTAATGTTAATGCCATAAATGCAGCAAATACAGGTATCAATGCTCTTTTTTTCATGTGTTCCCTCCTTATTATCATTAGTTAAAAGCCAACATATATACTATTTCGACATTTTCTTAGGAAATCCTTTTTCTTTTTTTATTTTTTAAATTTAAAATTTAATCTAATAACAATATACCTACTAAATTTATAACCTTGTAATCACTATAATTTATACTAATATTAATATTCTGAAGGGTTTTAGTTAAATTAACTCCTACTGCTTCTGGTGAAAATCTTCTCATATGAGGCTTTATACATCTTTGAGGACATCTTTCACATTCATTACAAGAACCTGGTCTTAAAAGATATGCAAAACTATATCCTTCATTAAAAGCAATTTTTTCAATTTCTAGCATCTTCTTAAAACTTTTCTTTCTTATATCATCCCATACTTTAGAAATATCATCATTTTTACTTATACTATATTTCTCTATTAAAATAATCCCTTTTTCATATTCACTCAATATTTTCTTAAATTCATCTATTGATATACAATGTGGTGGACAATTAAGCCTTTTACCAAAATCCTTACATCCATAAGCACACTTTAAATATACTCTATTTTCAATCACGATATCCTTAGCGGAAATAAAATATCCATAAAGATCTTTTTGTTTAGCTAAGCTTAATATTTTTTCCATATTCCCCCCTAGTTTTACGCTTTTAACAAAATTATACATTATAAATACATAAATTTAAACCCTAAAAAAAGAGCAAGCATTCACCCATCTTCAGTTTTTTACAGTTTTAACTGTACAAATACAGGGTAGTGATCTGACATATAAACAGGATAAACATCATACTTTAATACTTCTAACTCTTTAGAAGTAAATATATAGTCTATTCTTTTATTTAAAAGCATAAAAGTAGATAAATTTTCTTTATTCATTTCTTTTCCCGTATCTATTAAATAATTACTATTTAATTTTGGATTAGTTGTGTTTAAGTCTCCTGCTAAGATATACGGTTGTTCTATAGATTCTATATATTCGTTAATTACATTAAATTGCTTAGCTCTTTCTTTAGAACTTAACCCTAGATGGGTATTTAATACGCTTAATTTTTTATCTTTTATTTGTATAATAGTATGAATTAATCCCCTTTGCTCTATTTTGCTAGGTAAAAATATATGTTTTTTTCTATAATGGGAAATGAAGAAAATGTTGCTATTCCATAATTTAAGTTAGTTTTTTTTACATTTGCTCCAAAGTGAAAGTTGTAATTTAAAGCCTCTTGTATTTGGCTAACCTGAAATCCTCTTTTTTTACTTTCATTAACTTCTTGAACCGAAATTATATCTGGATTTTCTCTTTTTAAATACTTTATTATTTCATTTAGAGTAGGCTTCATCCAATAATTTTTCCCACTATGTATATTATAAGTTACAAATTTAATTGAATATTTATCATTATCCATAATAACATCTTCCTTAACTTTAATTAGAATTTTATACTTTTAGTATATTCAATTTCTTTATTTAATTTAAAAAAACAAAAAATTGGCGATTTTTAATCACCAATTTTTATGCATTTGCTTTTTCTTTATTATTTTCTTTTACTTCTTCGTACTTCTTTATATCTTCCATAGTTTTTATAGGTTCTATTGTTTCTACATAAGAAGTATTACTATCAAATTTATTTTTTACCATATCCATTATATTTACTCCTGTTAAAGCTTCTACTGCTTCAGGAACTTGTGCCATAATATCTGTTATATATCCAGATACTTTAGAAGCTCCCTTTCCTTCTCCTCCATTATCAACAATAACAATTTTTTCAGTTTTAGAAAGTGGAGTTGCAATACTTGAAGCAATTTCAGGTAATTTTTCAACAAGCATTTGAATAACAGCTGCTTCATTATATTCTTTGAATGCTTGAGCTTTTTCACGCATAGCCTCTGCTTCTGCTTTTCCCTTTTCTTTTATAATTTCAACTTCAGCAAGCCCTTCAAGTCTTTTGGCTTCTGCTCTTGCTTGACCTTCAAGTTTTATAGCTTCAGCTCTTGCATGTGCATCTTTAATTTGCTTGTAATTTTCAGCTTCAGCACGCTTTTCTGCTTCATATTTATTTGCATCTGCTTGTTTTTTAACTTTTGCATCAAGTTCTCTTTCTATTCTTAAAGATTCTTTATCTGCAATTTCAATTGACTTATCTTTTTCTAAAAGTTTAACTTCCATTTCAGTTTCTACAACTTCTTTTTTAACTTTATTTTGCTCAATTTCATAAGCAAGGTCTGCTTGTGCCTTTTTAACTTGCTGTTCTTGTCTATATGATTGAACTTTCAATTCTTTATTCTTACTAAATTCAGCTATTTCAGTTTCAGATTCAAGTCTTGCTCTTTCCCCTTCTTTAAATGCTATAGCAGTTTGTATTTTAGCATCTCTTTCGGCTTCAGCTTTTTTAATTTCAGTTTCAGATTTTGCCTTTGCCTGAGCAATTTCTGCATCTCTTTTAACTTCGGCAATTCTTTTCTTACCCAAACTATTTAAATAATCATGATTATCTGCTATATCACGAATTGTAAAGGCTTTAATTTCAAGCCCCATTTGAGCAAGATCTACTGCTGCAACCTCTTGAACTTGAGCTGTGAATTTTTCTCTATTTTTATAGATTTCTTCAACAGTCATTGTAGATATAATTTCACGAAGCTTACCTTCTAAAACATCCTTAGACGTTACTTTAATTCTTTCTATTGTTTCTTTTTCATTACCTGTATTAAACTGCTCCATGGCTGATAAAATCGATTCTTCATCTGATTTTACCTTTACAACAGTCACACCATCTACAATAATTTCAACGCCTTCTTCTGTTAATGCCCCATCTGTTCTTACTTCTATTTTCATATTTTCCAAGGAAATAATATCTGTTCTCTCTAGAAGCGGAATAACAAGTCCACCCCCCCCAGATATTACTCTCTTTTTAAGACCAGTTACAACTCTAGCCTTATCTTGTGGAACCTTCTTCCACATAGATAAAAATCCCATAATTAAAATTAAAATAACTCCAACAATAATAGCTGGATAAATTAAAGCTGACATATCTAACATAAATATCTCCCCTTTATAATTAATTTTCTTTAATAGCATCTACATAAAATACATTATCTTGTATTAATACTATGATAACTTCACTACCTGATTTAATTTTTTTACCTTCTATATGCTTAGCAGGTGCATTATACGTATTCCCATTTATAGTGTATTTTATTTGACCAAATCCATTTTCTATAATCGTTCCAATTACCTTAGCACTTCGCCCTATTAATTTCTTTTGAGATACAGAGCTTGTATTTTGTGCTTTTTTTAAAGCATTTATAATAAATTTATTTACTAAAAAAGAAACTATTATAGCTATTATAAATGAAAATAAAAATACGTATAAAGCTGTTTTCCCAAGCTTTGTCTGCATAACTCCTAATCCACCAAATATTGTTATAAATATAGCAATTATTATTGGTTTTATAGGAAGTCCTCCAAAACTAGGTATATCCCCATCTATATCCACTCCATCAAAACCTGTTAAATCAAATAAATTACCTAAAACAAGTGATACTAGTGCATATAGAATTCCTACACCAAATAAAATTGTATATATTTTTAATATATATATCCCCCCCTCTTGCTATAATATTTTATAATTAATATTTTACCATAATATTCCTAAATCATTTCTTAAATATTTCTTAAATTTTTAATATTAAAACTAAAAAAGAGGCTTTAAGCCTCTTTTTTAGTTTGCAACAGGAATTGATAATTGCTGTCCTGGGAATATTAAATTTGGATTTTTTAAAGAGTTAAACTTAGCAATTTTTTGCCACTTAACATTATATTTTCTTCCTATTTTATAAAGTGCATCTCCTTTTTTAACTGTGTAAACTATTGTATTTTTAGGCTCTTTAACTTTAACTTGTTGAACCTTTTCTTCTTTCACTTCTTGTTTTTGCTCTTTAACTATTAAACGTTCTTCTTTTGTATAATTTAATTCTTTAGCTTCTTTAACAGCTTGAATTAAAGCATCTCTTATAGCAACAGTTTCACCTAAAGCTTTAGCTTCTTTAAATATTGTGTATCCATCTCCACCACTTGCCATAAAATCATTAGTTACAACTTTATATGTTTTATTTAAATCTACTTCTTCACCACTATCTAAAGTCATTTTAACAACTTTATTACCTTTTTCTGCACCTTTTATGTACTCAACTTTTACACCTGAAAATTGTACTGATCCAATTTCTTTGTTTTCTATTCCATGTTCAAATATTTCTTTTATTTGAGCTCCTGTCATTTCAAAAGAAGATAATACATTATCAAAAGGCATTACTTCATACATTTTTCCAACTGTAATATCTCCTACAGGAATATTAGTTCTAAGTCCTCCACCATTAGTTACAGCAATATCTGCATTTTCTAATTTCTTCATTACATCTGTAGTCCATTGACCTAAAGTACTAGTAGTATAATCGTAACGATTATGATCTAAGTTAGTTATTGTTTTTCCTATAACTTCATTTAAAATAGGCCCTACTTTTTTTGTATATTCATCTACTATTTTCTTAGTAGCTTCATCATCCTTTAATGTAGCTTTTCTTTCTTCTCGATATAATAAATCTAAAGAAGCTTCTTTTTTAATTATTTCTTTTTTATCTTTATCTACAATAAAAGAAATTTTTCCTAAAGCTCTTCCATATTTATATCCTTGAACTATAGGCACATTATTTACAAATCCTGCTATTCTTTGATGAGTATGTCCTGCAATAACGGCATCTACACCATCTACATAAGCTAAATCAGCTACTTCTCCTGTAATTTTTTTAGTCTCCTTATCTTGAAATCCACCTAAATGAGTTAAAAGTATGATAATATCTGCTTCTTTTTTAACTTTAGGAACTAATTCTTTTGCAACTTCAACTGGATTTTTAAATTCTATTCCCTCTACATTTTGAGGTTTTGTTTTGTAAGCTGTTTCAGGAGTTGCAAGCCCTATTATACCTAGTTTTATTCCATCTACATCAACAATACTATAAGGGTCTGCCCAAGTTACAGGCTCATTTGTATTCTTATCATAAATATTTGCTGCTAAAAATGGAACTCCTGATAATTCTTCCCATTTTTCTATTTTATCTAATCCCCAATCAAATTCATGATTTCCTACTGCTGAAAACATAAAACCTGCTTCTTTCATCATTTTCGCAACCGGTTCCCCATATAATAAGTTAGATACAGCCGAACCATTAAAATTATCTCCAGCAGATAATACAATAGTGTTAGGATTATTTTCTTTTGCTTGTTTTATAGCATTAACTAATTTTGCTGCACCTACATTTTTTCCACTCTCTTGTAATGAGCCATGGAAATCATTAATTTGTAAAATATCAATTGTTACTTCATTTGCTGCCTTTGCTACTGGAACTTGTCCAAACATAGTTAAAATCATTACAAAAGAAACTATGTAAGCAATGAAACGTTTTCTTAGATTCAATACTATCCCTCCAATTCAAATTTTATGATTAATATATGTACTAATTCAATTTAATTATACTAGAACTTTTCTACATATTCAATATTTACTACAATATCTTTTTGATAATTCTGGTATTTTTTTAATTCAATTAATTTAATTGACATTTAATATATATAATGGTAAACTTAAAATGAAACCTCCTAAATTTTAGAAGGTTTTGTTTTTAATGTTTAAATCTAAAAATTAGGAGGTCTAGAAATGGCAGATAAAACATTAGTTTGTAAAGATTGTGGAAAAGATTTTATATTTACCGAAGGAGAGCAAAAATTCTTTGAAGAAAAAGGATTTGAAAGCGAACCTAAAAGATGCATAGATTGTAGAAGAGCAAGAAGACAGCAAAACAACAAATAGATATATGATAAGGCTACTAATTATTAATTAGTAGCCTTTTTAAAACCTCTCTATTTAAAATTTTTCTAAAATAGAGTTCTTTACAAAAAACTATAAATTTTTATACTTCTTCTTCAAATTGATCTTTACCAACACCACATAAAGGACATAACCAATCTTCTGGTACATTTTCCCATGATGTTCCTGAGTTTACCCCATTATCTGGATCTCCTACCTCTGGATCATATACATACCCACATACTACACATACATATTTTTTCATATTAATTTCCTCCTCTAATTTATCTTTTATTTTAAATTTTTAATTTTTTATATTAATAATTTACCCTTAAAAATAAATATTAAACAAATAAATAAAAATCGATTTTTTCTATTCAATAATATTTTTTTCAAAATATGAATTATTGTAAATATTAAATCCAATCTTTTTATAAAATTTAATTAAATAAATAATATCTTTTATAGTATCAATATGTTGATTATATTTATTTACTTTATTTTTAACTTTATCATATAGATTGTTAAACCTATAGACAGACTCTTTTATACATCCTTTGCAATTTCTTTTTTTTAAATACTTATAAGAACATATTTCTTCATCATTACACTTTTTTAGATTATCAAACAATATATTTATATATTTACCTTTAAATTTAGAAACTTTTTCAATATTATTGGTATCAATTATTTCTGCCTTTAAATAATCTAATTTCTTATCAATATAATTATTAATTTCTTGAAGCCTTTTTATCATTTTTTCATTTTTAATTTTTTTATTTTTTTTACACTTTCTATAAATCAAGTTATCCCCCCAATTAATAGATTCATTTTTTAATTAATATATATTCTTTATACATTAGCTTTACTCCAAAATTTAATTATCTTTGCAATCATTTTAATTTTCTTAATATAAAGAAAACCACCGCATTTGCAGTGATTTTTGTTCTTATACCCTATATAATACTATACACTCTTGCTTCATAAGGTCTTAAAGTCATTTTATTATTTACAGTATCCTTTATTTCATAATTATTTATAAGAAGATTAAATTCCTTATTTTCATATTCTTTTGGAATATTAAATTCAACTTCTTTATCAAAGAAATTAAGAATTACTAAAATTTCTTTATCTTCTAATTTCCTAACATATGCAAATATATTTTTATCATCTTTATAAATTAAGTTTAAGTCTCCATAAACTATAACAGGATTTTCTTTTCTAAGATTTATAAGCTTTTGATAGTAATAGAATATAGAATCTTTATCTTCTAATGCTTTTTTTACATTTATATATTTATAATTTGGATTTACATTAATCCACGGTGTAACATTTGTAAATCCTGCATTTTCACTATCATCCCACTGAACTGGAGTTCTTGCATTATCTCTTGATGTAAGTTTAATTTTATCAATCAAAGTACCTTCATCTATTCCTTCTTCTATCTTTTCTTTATAATAATTAAGTGTCTCAACATCTCTATAGTCACTTATACTTTCAAAGTATGCATTAGTCATTCCTATTTCTTCACCTTGATATATATATGGTGTTCCTTGGAATGTATGAATTAAAGTAGCTAGCATCTTAGCTGATTGTACTCTATATTCTTTATCATTTCCAAATCTAGATACCATTCTAGGTTGGTCGTGGTTATTCATAAAAAGAGAATTCCAACCTCTATCCTTTAAATCTTCATACCATCTCATAAATATATCTTTTACATCCTTTAAGTTCCAATGGATTTTATTAAATTTATCACTTGAATCATTAGGCATATCCATAAGATCAAAATGAAATATCATGTTAAGTTCTTCTCTATCTTCACCTACATATAAATATCCCATAGAGGAAGGTACACAAGGAGCTTCTCCTACTGTCATTATATCGTATTTGCTAAATACTTCTTTATTCATCTCTTTTACATAATCATGTATTTTTGGCCCGTTTATATATATTCCATTAGGATTATCAACCACATTTGGAAATCCTTCTTTTTTAGAATACATATTAAATACATCCATTCTAAATCCATCTACACCTTTATCAAGCCAATACTTCATCATCTTGTATATATCTTTTCTCATATTTTCATTTTCCCAGTTTAAATCTGGCTGCTTCTTAGTGAATAAATGTAGATAGTATTGACCTGTTTCTTCGTGATACTCCCAAGCACTTCCTCCGAAAAAGGATTTCCAATTGTTTGGATATTCTCCTTTTTTACCATCTTTCCATATAAAGTAGTCTCTATATGGATTATCCTTTGAAGATGAAGCCTCTACAAACCACTTGTGTTCATCAGAGCAATGATTTACCACTAAATCCATAAGTATCTTTATTCCTCTATCATGGGCTTCCTTTAGTAATCTATCAAAGTCCTCCATAGTTCCAAACTCATCCATTATATCTTCATAATCACTTATATCATATCCATTGTCATCATTTGGAGATTTATAAATAGGGGATAGCCATATTACATCTATCCCTAACAATTTCAAATAGTCTAGCTTTTCTATTATTCCATTTAAATCCCCTATACCATCGCCATTTGAATCTTTAAAACTTCTAGGATATATTTGATATACTACAGCTTCTTTCCACCATGCCTTTTTCATTGTATTCACTCCTATTTTATGCTTCCTGCAGTAACACTTTTAATAATATGTTTTTGAGCAATAAAGTAGAATATTATAACTGGTATAATAGTTAATGTAAGTCCTGCAAGAGCTAAATGCCACTGCTTAGTATACTCTCCAAAGAAGAAGAATGTTCTAAGAGGTATAGTATGAGTTTCTGGTCTGTTTATAGTTAAAGATGGAAGTAAGAAGTCATTCCATATCCAAACTGTATTAAGTATTGACACTGTAATGGTAATAGGCTTTAATATAGGAAAAATAATATACCAAAATGTCTGCCATTTATTACATCCATCTATAGTTGCTGCCTCATCTAACTCTTTAGGTATTCCCTTTACAAATCCATGGTATAAAAATACAGAAAGACTACATCCAAACCCTAAATACATAAACATAAGACCTGGTATATTTAACATATTAAGCTTACCCATCAGACGCACAAGTGGAAGCATTACTGCTTGAAAAGGTATTAGCATTGCAGCTATTAACATGAAGAATATAAAACCACTCATCTTAGTTTTTGTTCTTTCAAGCATCCAAGCTGCCATGGCTGAAAACACAACTATTAAAACAATACTTCCAACCGTTATTATTAAGGAGTTTAAAAATACCTTCCAAAAATCTAATCTATTAAAAGCTTCAATAAAATTTTCAAACCTAAAAGAACTTGGTATACCTAATGTATCCTGAAATAATTCCTTCTTAGTTTTAAATGCATTTACAATTATAATATAAAATGGCGAAAGAAATACTAATCCTGTAATAATCCCTATAATGCCTAAAAGAAATTTTTTTGTCTTCACTACATTTCCACCTCACCTTTTTTGCTAATATATACCTGAGTAAGAGTAATAACACCTATTACTATAAAGAATATAACTGCTTTTGCCTGTGCCACACCCATTTCATTAAATTTAAAAGCTGTATTATATATATTCATAGCAAGCATCTGAGTTGAATTTGCTGGTCCTCCTCCTGTTAAAGATAGATTTTGATCATACAACTTAAATGAATTTGAAAGAGTTAAAAACATACTTACTGTAAACGCTGGTCGAACAAGTGGAAATACTATATGCTTTACTCTTTGCCAAGCATTAGCTCCATCTATTTTAGAAGCCTCTATTAATTCTTGAGGTATATTTTGAAGAGCTGCTATATATATAATCATTAAATATCCTGACATTTGCCAAGACATTAAAATAACAAGTCCCCAAAATCCTGTATGAGTATTGGAAAGCCATCCTAAGAGCCATTTTGCACCTGTAACTTCTCCTAAAGCTGCAAAAGCTTTTGTAAATATAAACTGCCATATAAAACCTAATATAAGTCCACCTATTAAGTTTGGCATAAAAAATATAGTTCTAAGAATATTACTTATCTTAAGTCCTCTTGTCACTAATAACGCTAAAGAAAAACCTATTATATTTATAGTAATCACAGAAGCTATAGTAAATTTAGTTGTAAATATAAAAGATTCTAAAAATCCTTCATCTTTAAAAACTTTCATGTAATTTTCAAATCCAACAAACTGAATATTTGATTTTATTCCATTCCAATCTGTAAAAGAATAATATATACCAAACAATAAAGGTATTACAACTACTATTGTAAAAGCAAATAATGCTGGTCCTACAAACCCCCAAAATGATAATTTATTTTTATTCATAAATTTCTCTCCTTTATATGCAACTTCTTATGTCGTATTTTTAAAAATAGGAAAGCCTAAATACTAGACTTTCCTATCTTATTATCTATTTTCTTGCATCAGTCCAAGTAGCTTTGGCATTTTTAACTAATTCTTCCCAAGTCATTTCTTCAGAAAGATATTTTTGTATATCTGCACCAAGTTTATCCATTCCCCATCCTGTTGGATATCCCATGAATACCCATGGCATTGTTTTTCCTTCATTAGAATATCTTATTATTTCCTTTGCAAGTGTATCTTTAGGTTGTAAATTATCTCCTTCATATCCTTTGAAAGCTGGTATAAACTTAAATTCATTTATTATTAAATCTTTTCCTTCATCAGAAGTATATAACCAATTTAAAAAGTCTTTTGCTACTGTTTTAACTTCATCATCTTTTGTAGTGTTTATAGCCCAATACATCGGAACACCTACTGGTATAGAATCTTCTTTTACTCCTTCAAGTGGCATAGGTAACATTCCTATATTTGCAGCTAATTCTTCATCAATACCTGCTACACTTCCATAAGCCCAATTACCTTGTTGTATTAAAGCAACTTGACCTAAAGCAAATAATTCTTCAACTTGAGTAGAATAATCTACACTATTTAAAGAAGCTTTTGTTCCATCTGGCTTATATCCATAATCAGCTTGAAGATCTACAAGTTTTTTTAGCGCATTTGCATATTTAAATTCTATATTTTTTGCATTAAATGCATCTGTTGCACTTGAAAATTCATTTGAAAATGCAACATTTGATAAATGAAGCCCTGTTACCCAAGTTTCTTTACCTGGAAACGCTATTACTGATTTTAATCCTAATTCTTCTTTTTTAGAATCAAGAGTTTTTACTGCATTTTCTAAATCAGTAAAAGATTTTATACTTTCTGGGTTTATTCCAGCTTTTTTAAATATTTCTTTATTATATATAAATCCATATCCTTCTTGGTTAAAAGGCATACCATATACTTTTCCATCTTCTGTTACTGCATCTAAAACTCCATTGTAAGCCTCATTTACCCAAGATTCACTAGATAAATCCTCTAATTTTTCTTTCCAATCAATCATATCCTGAGGACCACCAATATTAAATATTGCAGGTTCTTCTCCTGATGCAAACTTAGACTTTAAAGCTGCACCATAGTCATCTCCACCACCAACAGTTTGTATATTTATTTTTACATTAGGATTTTTCTCCATATATATTCCTGCTGCTTTTTCTAGAGCATCTTTAGCTTCTACTTTAAACTGAAATACATCTACATTTACTTTATTTCCACTATCAGCACTTTCTTGACTAGAAGAACCACAAGCAGTTAATGATACCATCAATGCTAAAATACATGTTAAAACTGAAAATAACTTCTTTTTAATTTTCACCTTTCACCACTCCTTTTTATAAACTTTCGTCAAATCAATGCAATCGTTTGCATTGATTTTAAAATTTTTTCTATAGATTTTTTAATCTATAGAATTTATGTAAATCTAATAAATTTTATTAGATTTAAAACTATATTATTTTAGTTGAATCTCTTTCTATTATTTTATATTCTACAATTTCTTTATTATTCTCTAATTTTTTATTGTTGTTTAATATATTAAATAATTTCTCACAAGCTCTTTTTCCTAGTTGTACTGAATTTATATCTATAGAAGTTATAGATGGATTTGAATATTTTGCTAAAATACTATTATTAAAACTAGCTAACATAATATCTTTAGGAACTTTATATTTTTCTTCTTTTATCTTTTTCATAGCTCCAAGACTCATTAAATCATCAGCTACTATAATAGAATCTGGTATATCATTTAATTTTAAAAGCTTGTCTGTTAGTTTATATCCACTTTCCTCTGAAAATTTATCAGATATAAGATATTCATGATTAAATTTTATATTATTATCATTTAAAGCTTTTTTATATCCTTCAAATCTATTTTTAATAACTACAGAGTGAAGTTCTCCACCTATAAATGCTATTTTCTTTCTTCCTTTTTTTATTAAAAGAGAAGTTAATTCATAGGATGCCTTTTCGTTATCATTATCTACACTAGGTATATCATCATATTCAAGACATGAACCTATTAAAACAAATGGAAAATTACTTTCTCTTAAATATTTTATTGATTCATCTTTTTCATTAGAACGAGTTAGAATAATTCCATCCACTCTATTTCCTTTTATAACTCTTTTTAATACATCTACATCCTTTTCTCCTTCATGATTTGTAGCTATTAATATATCATAAGAGTTTTTTCCTGTAACAAGACTTATTCCTCTTAGACCTTCTTGGAAGAATGGATTCATAAATATATCTTCCTCATATGAAGGCATTATAACTCCTATTGTATCTGTCTTTTTGTTTGCAAGACTTCTAGCTATTGAGTTAGGATAATAATTAAGTTCATTCATAACTTTCAAAACCTTTTGTTTGGTTTTTTCACTTATTCTTGAATCATCAGATACTACCCTTGAAACTGTAGAAGGAGATACACCGGCCTTCATTGCTACATCTTTTAATGTCACATTCTTCATTATACTACTCCTTATTTAAAACAAATTCAATTTTCTATGTTCATTGGATAGAGAATATTTTTATCTTAGATTCCATGCAATCGTTTGCATTAATCTTTGTAATCCTATTTTATCATCTATTATTTTTTAAATCAAGGATAAGTTTTTAAATTTCATAATTTTTCAGACTTTTCCAGAGTATTTTAGACTTTTTTTGATTTTAAGTACAATTTAGCTCCAAAATAAAAGTCCTTTGCATCATTGAAATTCCTTATATCCATATCTGTTTTTTCTTTTATCTTCTCTAATTTATATATAAGAGTATTTCTGTGAATAAAAAACTTAGAAGCAGTTTTAGATATATTTAAATTGTTTTCTATAAACGAGACTCCTACTTTTATTGTTTCATCATCCAAACTCTCTATATTTCCATCAAAAAATATATATTTTAATATTTCTTCTTTACCTAACTGATTAATTGTTTTTAAATAAAAATAATCTCTTAAAGTATAATAAATTTTTTCTTCTTTTAAACTATTTTCTATTAGCAATTCTTCTCCTACCTTGAGTCCTTCTTCTAATTGATTATATTCTTCTATGTATCCTAAATATAGTATTTTTGTCTTTGAATATATTTCTATTTCTATAATTTGAGCAAGTTCCTTAGTAATTTCTTTCTCTGTTCTAAAAGAAATTACTATAAACTCCTTTAGCTTTTCAATTTTAGGATTTGAAAACAAGTTTTTTAATATTTCTTTGATTTCATCAAAATTAGATGATTTTGTGTACATTAAATAAGTATATCCCTTTATATTAATATTTTTTTTAGATATTATAATCTTATATTTATTATTATTAAAGTATATTACTTCTTCCCCTTCTTTTAATTCTTCATCATTGTATTCAAATATTTCAACGTTCTTTCCTATTTTTTCACTAAAAAAATCTATTAAATCTTTCATGAAATTACTCCTTTTAATTTGTCTTATAATTATAATACCAAAAAAATTCCCTAAATTAGGGAATTTTTTATAATAATATATTCTCTTCAGTTTGTTTGTCAAATAAATGTATTTTATTACCATCCATTGCTAATACTAATTCTTCATCATCTTGAAGTTTATATCTACTATTAAGTCTAGCAGTTATACTTTGTCCACTTAGATTTAAATAAGCATAAATTTCTGCTCCCATGTTCTCTTGAAGTTCAACTTTTGCCTTGAATGAAGTTTCCATAGAATTATCTATAAATACTTTTTCCATGTGGATATCTTCTGGTCTAATTCCTAAAACTACATTTTTACCTATATATCCTTTTTCCTTTAGTATCTTTCCTTTTCCTAAAGGTATAGTTATTTTTATATCATTAAATGAAGCTATTATCGCTTCTTTTTCTTCACTAATTAAAACTTCAATAAAATTCATTTGAGGAGCTCCTATAAATCCTGCAACAAATATATTTTTAGGATTATCATAAAGTTCTTGAGGAGTATCTATTTGTTGAACTATACCATCCTTCATTACAACTATTCTATCTCCCATAGTCATAGCTTCAACTTGATCATGTGTTACATAAATAAAAGTAGTTCCTAATTTTTTATGAAGCTTACTTATTTCTGTTCTCATTTGAGTTCTAAGCTTTGCATCTAAGTTCGATAAGGGTTCATCCATTAAAAATACTTTTGGTTCTCTAACTATAGCTCTACCTAAAGCAACCCTTTGTCTTTGTCCACCTGATAAAGCCTTTGGTTTTCTGTCTAATAAATGCTCTAAGTCTAATATTTTAGCTACTTCTTTAACCTTTTTATCTATTTCAGATTTTGGAACTTTCCTAAGCTTTAGACCAAATGCCATATTATCATAAACGCTCATATGAGGGTATAATGCATAATTTTGGAAAACCATTGCTATATCTCTATCTTTAGGAGGAAGATCATTTACTATTTTATCTCCTATGTAAAGTTCTCCTGAAGTTATATCCTCAAGACCTGCTATCATTCTTAAAGTAGTTGATTTACCACAACCAGAAGGTCCTACTAATACTATGAATTCTCTATCATTTATATCTATATTTACATTCTTTACTGCTTTATATCCATTATCATATTCTTTACATATATCTTTTAATGTTAAAGTTGCCATAAAATCATCTCCCTCTAAAATTTACTTACCATTAAAATACTCTAAGACGATTTATATTCTCTATCCATAGTCATAATTCTAAAAGAAAAAACGTTTTTTTTCTATATTTATATTGCACAAATAAATTCGTGTATTTTGTACATTTATATTTCAATCTCTACTCCAAAATGATCTGATATAATTGGTTTGTTTATACCGTTAAATATAACTGTTGAATACTTTACTCCTAATGGCTTATTTGTCAATATAATATCAAGTCGTAAATCTTGTTTGTTTTTTTCCCAACCTGCAATTTTACCTTTTACAGTAATACCATCATCTTTTAATTGTGCCAATTTATATGTGTCATATAATTCACAATCAATTAAATAATCATATCCTTCTCCTCTTATAAATGCATTATTATTAAAGTCTCCCATCAAGAAAAAAAACTCTTCTTTATTTATTTTCTCAATAAGATTATCTACTTGTATCTTAAACGGTTCTTCTTTATCATCCCACCATCCAAAATGACAAGAATAAAATGATATTGGTATATTATAATAAAGAATTTTAGCTCCAACTACTTTTCTTGTTTTCCAAAATCTTACATCCGTGCTTCGGGATACGAAAAATGAATATTTTTCTGTAATAGGATGTTTAGTTAAAAGAGCTAGCCCTTCTTCATAAACATCATATCCTATGTGTGAAAAATCCCAAATAAACTTATACTCACTTACGTCAATCTTTTCAAGTTCTCTTAATAATACAAGAGCAAAATTATCTCTTTTAATATTATTGAATACATTTTTTTCATTTATAGATTGACTTACTTCTTGCAATGCAATAACATCGTATGATTTTTCTTTAATTGTTTTTGCTAAATATTTTATTTTTTCTATTTGATTTTCCTCTTGCCATGAATGACAATTTAGTGTTAATAATTTCATTTTACTAAGCTCCTAAAAGATCTTGAATATCAGATTTTAACACATCTGCCTTTGGTCCATATACAGCCTGTACCCCTTTATCTTTTAGAATTAATCCTAAAGCACCATTTTCTCTCCATTCCTTCTCATTAGCAACAGAATCTAATTCTTTTACAGTTATACGCAGACGAGTCATGCAAGCATCTACTTCTACAATATTTTCTCTACCACCTAGTAATGTAATAACCTTTGTTGCTAAAGCATCCTTTTTCACATTTTTATTTTTCTTTTCATTTTCCTGCTCTGATATTTCTTCTGTTTCGATATAATTTCCTGAACGTCCAGGAGTTGGAATATTTAATTTCTTTATTAAAACATTAAATACAGTAAAGTTAACTCCAAAGAACAATGTACATGCAACTATAAAATTAATCATATCCTTTACTAATCCAGCGTTTATAATCATTGGTGTACGAGTTAGTAACTCTATAAATCCAAAAGCATGAATACGTAAATTTATAATATCTGCTATTGCAAATGCTAAACCTGTTATAACAGCATAAATAATATATAAAACTGGAGAAATAAACATAAACATAAATTCAATTGGTTCTGTTACTCCTGTTAAAAATACTGCTAATCCTGCTGATAAAAACATAGATTTATACTTATCCTTCTTATCTTTATCTACATTCATATACATTGCTAAAGCAACACCAATTAAAGATGCTGTAGAACCTATTATTTGTCCTACTTTAAAGCGAGCTGGAACAACATTTGCTAATAAGTTTTTATATCCTGAGATATCTCCAGTAGCTTTTAAATTATTTAAATCATTTATCCATGCAAGCCATAATGGGTCTTGACCAGCAACAACTTGACCAGCTTTTGCCCCTGTTAAAATAGTATATGTGCCACCAAGTTCTGTATAGTTCATCGGAACGGTTAGCATATGATGAAGACCAAATGGTAATAATAAACGCTCTAGTGTTCCATAAATAAATGGTGCAACAATTGGAGCACTATCCTTTGATTGTGCAATCCAACAACCAAATCCATTTAACCCACTTTGAACAAATGGCCATAATAAAGATAAAACTATAGCTGAAATTACAGAACCTATAATAACAACAAATGGAACAAAACGTTTACCATTAAAAAATGCAAGAGCTTTTGGCAACTTATCAAAATTATAATACTTATTGTATAAAGAAGCTCCTAAAAAACCAGATATTATACCAACGAATACTCCCATATTAAGTGCTGGAGCTCCAAGTATAGAAGTAAAATAATCTTTTACAACTAAGTTACCTGCTAATAAAGAAGATACTGTGGCATTTGGATCACTTAACATTAGGTTATTAACTCCAAATATAGAACCTGTAATACGATTAATAAGTATAAAAGCTATTAAAGCTGCAAATGAACCCCCAGCACGTTCTTTTGCCCATGAACCACCTATTGCTACAGCAAATAATACATGTAAATTAACAATAACACCCCAACCAATATCTTCCATAACCCTAGCAATACTTTGTACAATACTAATGTCAGCACTAAACATTGCTATTAATTTACCAATAGAAATCATAAGACCTGCAGCTGGCATAACTGCTACTACAACTAATAATGCTTTACCAAATTTTTGCCAAAAATCAAATGACATAAGTTTCATTTTTTTCATTTTATGCTCCTCCTAAATGTTTTATTAAAATTAAATAATATTGTAAACTCTTGCTTCATATGGTTTTAATACAAAATTTGTTATATCCTTGTGTGATTTAACATCATAGTTAGATAATAATAATCCACCATATTTCAATTTTAAATCATTGTGTTCATATACAGCTTCTGAAGATGTTAAGTTGCAAATAACGACAGTTTTTTTATTATCAAGCGTGCGTGTATAAGCATAAATTTGCTTATTATTTTCTAAGATTAAATCATATTTTCCATAAATTAATACTTCATTTTCTTTTTTAATCTTAATCATTCTTTTATAAAAGTTAAGTATAGAATTTGAATCTTTTTGTTGTTTTGCTACATTAATTTCTTTATAATTTGGATTAACCCCTATCCACGGCTTTGAAGTTGTAAAACCTGCATTTGATGATTCATCCCACTGCATAGGAGTACGAGAATTATCTCTAGAACCTGCCCATACAACCTCCATTATATCTTCATGAGGTATGCCTTGTTCTTTTTTGATATAGTACATATTTTTAGTTCTTATATCATTATATTCTTCAATACTTTCAAATTTAACATTAGTCATACCAATTTCTTGTCCTTGATAAATAAATGGTGTTCCCTGTATCATAAAATACATAAGTCCTAGTGATGTTGCACTTTCACGCCAATATTTTGTATCATTTCCCCAAGTAGAAACACTACGAGGTATATCGTGATTCTCAATATATAATGCATTCCATCCTTTTCCTTCAAGTCCTTTTTGCCACTTTGTTAATATATTCTTCAAACCTATAATATCTAATTCTTTATTAGTTTCAGCATCCCATAAGTCTAAATGTTCAAATTGAAAAACCATATTAAATTTTCCTTTTTCTTCACCAACCCAAAGCTCTGCATCTTCAGTTTTAACTCCATTTGCTTCACCAACTGTCATTATGTCATACTTAGCAAAAGTATTATCTCTTAACTCCTCAAGATATTTATGAATTCCATCTACATTCATATGCTTATCAAATGAGGGAATATATTTAAGCCCTTTTGGATTAGGCATATCTTTTAATCCTTTTTCTTTGTTAATATGACTAATAGCATCTACTCTAAAACCATCAATACCTTTATCTAACCACCAATTAATCATATTATAAAGTGCTTCACGTACTTTTTCATTTTCCCAGTTTAAGTCTGGCTGTCTTTTAGAAAATAAATGTAAAAAATATTGTTCAGTATTTTCATCATATTCCCAAGCAGAACCACCAAAAATACTTTCCCAATTGTTCGGTTCTTTTTCTCCTTTACCATCACGCCATATATACCAATCACGTTTTGGACTATCTTTTGAAGAACGAGACTCAATAAACCATGGATGTTCATCACTTGTATGGTTAATAACCAAATCAATTATAAGCTTCATATCACGTTTGTGAACCTCTTTTAAAAGTTCATCAAAATCATCCATTGTGCCAAATTCATCCATGATATCTTGATAATCACTAATGTCATATCCGTTATCATCATTTGGTGATTTATACATTGGACAAATCCATATTACATCAATTCCTAAATCTTTTAAATAATCTAATTTTAATATAATACCTTGTAAATCACCAATTCCATCTCCATTTGAATCCATAAAACTTCTTGGATATATTTCATAAGCAACAGCTTCTTTCCACCATATTTTTTTCATATATTATCTCCCCTTTCTTTTCATTCTTATGCAATCGATTGCATAAGAATGAAAAAATTGCTATTTGATTTTTTTCATATAATATATTTTCTTTCTTAAATTTATGCAAACGCTTGCATAGGTGTCAAAAAAATAAGTAATCATCCCATTACTTTCAAATTATATTGATTCTACATTTTTTTACATATTAATAATCGAAATTACAATTAAATAATTATTATAATATAAATTTAATACAAAGTTTCTAATAAGTCAACTGTTTTTTCATTTAATCATTGAACAAAGAGTTTTAATATTTTATACTTAAAATACTAAATATTTATAAAAGGAGTTAATCATGAAAATTCTTGTAGATGCAGATGCTTGTCCTGTGAAAAATATAATAGTCAAAATAGGCAAAGAATATAATTTAAATATATTAATGTTTATAGATACAAGTCACATTATTAATGATGGGTATTCTAATGTGATAACAGTTGATAAAGGAAGGGATTCAGTTGATATTGCATTAATTAACAAGGTAAATAAAGATGATATAGTTGTAACCCAAGACTATGGATTGGCTTCCATGGCTCTTTCTAAAAAAGCCCTTGTAATTAACCAAAACGGACTAGTATATACTAATGATAATATAGATATGCTATTATTCCAAAGACATTTGTCCCAGAAATCAAGACAAGCTGGAATTAAAACAAAAAAAACTAAAAAAAGAACAAAACAAAATAATGAAATGTTTGAAGAAAATTTTAGAAATTTATGCAGGATTAGTTTAAATCAAAAGTAATTGTTAAAGAATACCACCCCATACCTTAATTTAAAGTATGAAGTGGTATTTTTTTATATTTATTCTTCTGCATCTACATTATTTTCTATATTAGTTTCATTAGCCTCTACTTGAACTTCCTCGTTATTAATTTCTATATCTTCATTTACTTCTATATCAACTTCTTCTTCAATTTCTTCTGTAGTATCTTCATCTAGATAAGTATTTTCTATTTCATCTAATAATTCACTTTCTAGTTCTGTTTCAATATCTTCTTCTGTTATTATTTCATCTATAGTTTCTTCATCTTGATCCTCTATTTCTATTGATTGTTCATCTGAATCCCATTTAACTTTAAGACCTAAGTTTTCAGCTACAAATCTTACAGGAACAACAGTTCTTCCACTCATTATCTCGGCTTTTGAATCAAGTTTAACTTCTTTTCCATCTACTATAGCTATATTACTATCTATTTTTAAAATTATATTCTTACCATCTTTTGTTATAGTTACTTCCTTAGTTTCACTATTCCATGAAATATCAGCTTTTAGTCCTTCTGATATAGCTCTTACTGGAAGTAAAGTTCTTCCTTCTTTAATAACTGGAGGAGTGTCAAATTTAAAATTCATTTTTTTAGAGATTATATTTTCTACAGGTAAAACTTTTACATTTGGATGCTTTTCTTTTAATTCCTTAATTCTTTCCTCAATTTTAGCAAGTTCTTCTTTATTATAAGCCTCTTTTGCTGCTTCTTTTAATGCTTTTATCTGTTCTCTTCTCTCTTTCTTTAATTCTTTTTTTAAATTTTCCCTTATTTCTTTTTTCATTTTTTGAATTATTTCTTTTCTTATTTCATCGTTTATTTCACGTTTAACTTCTTGTTTTAATTTTTCTTCCATTTCCTTTTTTATTTTTTTTATCATTTCTTTTCTTAATTCTTCTTTCTTTTCTTCTTTGATTCTATCTTTCATTTCTTTCTTTATTTCTTCTTTTGTTTTTGATTTTATTTTTTCTTCTATTTCTTTTTCCAACCTGTGTTTTATTTCATCTTTTTTATCTTTTTTCAATTTTTCATTTATTTCTCTTTTTATCTTTTTTTCTATTTCATGTTTTTTATCTTTTCTTAATTTATCCTCTTTATCATCTTCCTTATGTTGTCTAATACTTACTTTCTTAAAATCTTGTTTGTTATTCATCATAGCAAAAGAACTAGTTGGAACCATTAATGATCCTGCTAAAATTAAAGATATCATTCTTTTATTCATTATACCTCTCTCCTTCCATATGTATATTAACTTCACTTTAATAATCGGCATATTTTCGATATATTTCAACATATTATTATAAATTTTTTAAAATTCTATAACATTCAAATATTAGCAAAAACTAGCATTAATTTTTTATATGAAAAAAGACCCTTAGGCCTTTATATAACTGGTGAAGAGAGTGGGGCTTGAACCCACACGAGCATTTGCTCACTACCCCCCTCAATGTAATATTATGGATTTTAAGTCATTTTTAATAATTTTATATACAATAATAAAAATAGAATACTAATTATATGTACTAAATTAATAAATACTATTTTTATTTACCCATGGCTCTATCCATCAAAACACAAAGCTTTTTTAAACATTTCTAACCATACATACACTCTTACCATAAAAAGCCATACCTATATGAACACAATCTTTTACATTATAATCATATTTTTTCTTACTTATCTGATTTAGTCCTTCTTGAGCATCTTTTTGTAAATCTTTATCAGAATTAGACTTTTTTAGCTCAAATATTATAGGTTTTAATCCAGGTCTTTTAGGTTTTAAATATATATCGCTTCTACCTAGTCCCATCTCTAAATTTGAATGTAGATCGTATATATCTGTAACATGGAGCATAAGAGTGTTCATAAACACGTGATATGCATATTCTTTCATATCATGATAGCTAAAATTATCTATTAACATTTTTTCTAATACTTTATTAAACATATCAAAATCCTGCTTTATTAAAGATTGTCTCATTTTAGTTATAGTACTTCTACCATCTGAGAGTAAACAAGAATTTAACAGTTTATTTATTGCTATTCTTACTTCTTCATTTGGTATTTTAATATAACCTTCATTATAAGAAGTTTGTTGTTCTACAGTTAAATATCCAGAATTTATCATAAGTCCTATAAAAGTATCTAGATTTGATTCTTCAAATATCATATTATCTACATCATAATTAATTAACACATTATCTTTTAATAGAACATCATTTAATAAAACTAAAGCATCTTCTCCTAAGTTTAATACTTTATCTATTAATATCTCAGGATTGGCAGTGTTTACCCAATAAGGTTCTAAACTTGATTTATGAATGTAGCTTAATACCGACCAAGGATTGAACACTCTATTACTTGAAAACTTATATCCGTTATAATACTTTTTAACCTCTAAAGAGTAATCTATACCAAAATGCTTAAATAACTCTTTTACCTCTCTTTCTAATAATCCAAATCTATTTGAAAACTTAGAAGAATTTACCGTGTATACAGTTAGATTATTTAAACCCGAAAATATATTATTTTTAGCTACTCTATTTATCCCTGTTAAAAGAGCTCTTTTTAAATACTCATTTCCTTTTAAACCTGATCCATAGAATACTGAAAAAAATGGTAACAAATCTTTATAATATCCGTACTCATATGCACTCAAAATAGGTGTATCATATTCATCTATTAATACAACTACATCTTTATTATACTTTGTATATAAGGCTTTACTCATATTTGCTATTGCATATTTTAAGTATTTTGTTGTATCTGTATTTATCAGTTTATCTAATTCATACTGCTTTATTTCTTCTAATGTAAATAATTTGCTGCACTCTCTTACTATTTCATTGTGAATACTACTTATTAAACCAGCTTTGTCTACTGACTTACAATCTTTGAAAGTTAAATATATTACAGGTGTATTATTTCTCATATCTTCTATATCTTTTGTCTGCCTTTTAGATATCTTTAAATCTTTAAATAAGTATCTATAATCACCACTTATATCTAAGAAATATTTTAACATACTCATATTTAAAGTTTTACCAAATCTTCTAGGTCTAGTTATTAAAACTACCGAACTATCTTCTCTTAATATATCTATTATGAATTCACTTTTATCAACAAAATAATATCCACCTTCTATTAATTTTTTAAAATTATCTTCACCTATGGGAAGTTTTTTCCTTTTATTCTCATTCACAAAGACACCTCCTTTTCTAATATCACTCATTTTATTTAATCTATATAAAATATTATACAATATAATATTGATTTTTAATCAATTTTATTTAACTTATTATTAATCATTTTAAGCCATGGATTTACCCATTCAAAATACAAGCTATTTTACTTATCATATCTTCATATTCTTTAAATTAAGCCAAAACCATTTTCCCTTAAAAATATTTCAGCAGCTAATAAAACTTTATAATCCTTTTTATTAAACTTAATTTCTTCTTTTATTTCACCTTTAATTAATTCCATACCTTTTTGTGTAATAGAGATTGCTCTTGGATGAGTTTCTTCTTTATATAGAATATAGATATCCTTCCTTTTCAAACTTTTGCATATGTGAATGGACTGTAGAAGTTGATTTTAAATTAACAGCACTACATTTTTCTCTAAAGATATTATAAATATAATTAAGGAAATAAATGATTATAACATATTATCAATAATTGAGAACTTAAGTATACAATAAAAACTAACTTAGTAAAAAAAATTATTTATCTAGTTGATAATTTGTAAATTGAAGCTATATTATAAATTTTTCTATTCTAATGCGAACGTAAGTCTATGGACTATTTTTTTTGCTTAATTTTATGTGTTGCACTTAATATGATAATCTATCAATTTTATATAATTGCATTTTGGGGATTAGCAAATTGACTTTTTAAAGTGAAAGTCAAAAAATAGAAAAAGACCTCTAGGTCTTTATATAACTGGTGCGGAGAGTGGGACTTGAACCCACACGAGCATTCACTCACTACCCCCTCAAGATAGCGCGTCTGCCGATTCCGCCATCCCCGCATATTAAATTCTCTAGTACTATTTTAATTGTTTTTTTTTATTAAGTCAATATTTTATTACTAGTGAAAAGGAAGCTTTTTCAAGCTTCCTTAATAGTTTACAAATATATTTTCAATTCCATTGTATATATTAAAATCATTAGAATTTAATCTTCCTTTTATTTTATTGTTAAGTACTAGATTTTCATCTTTTACAAGCAAACTTATAAAAGGAAGATTTTCTTTTATATATTTTTGAAGTTCATAATAATTTTTAATCTTATCCTCTTCTTTCACTGAACTTAATAAATTTTGAACTAAAATATCCATATTAGGATCAACATAATTCGTGAAGTTAGTAACGTTATTAGGATAAAGAGCAAATGTAGGATCTGGAACTATAGGAAGCTTCCATCCAAGTAATGCCAAATCATATTCTCCTGTACGAAGCCTATTCAATATATCTTCCCATGAAAGCTCTAATACTTCTAACTTTATATTTAAATTTTCTAATTGTTCTTTAATTATATATGCAGTTTTTAACCTTTCAAAGTTTGTTTGATCAACAATAAGTGTAAACTTAATATCTTGAAATTGCGTTTTATCCAGGTATTCCTTAGCCTTATCTAAATTATGATTATAGTTTTTAATATTTTTATTATAGTATTTCGAATTAGAATTTAAAGGAAATTCAACAATTTCACCTTTTTTAAGATAAACTTCCTTTAATATTTTTTCTCTATCTATTATGTATGCAATTGCTTTTCTTAAATTTATATCCTTTATATATTCATTATTAAAATTTAAAGCCAGAAATTCATAGTCTTGTCCTCTATATTTTTTACTATCAAATCTCTTTGTTGGAAATTTTCCACTTATTATTTGATCTACCTCACAAATATCAGTTTCAAGTGATATAAGCATACTTTCTTGTGCTTCTTTATCTGGAACTATAACCATTCTTATTTCATCTATATAAGGTTTTTCATCATAATAATTTTCATTTTTAACTAAATCTATGTATTTTCTTTTTTCATATTTATTTATTTTATACATTCCAGATCCTATTAAATTATTTTCATCTAATTTTATATTATCTATACTTTGTCCATATAATTTATGATTTGGAAGTATAGGAAATATAAGATTTTCAAGTGAAAATGAATAAGGTTTTGTAAATACAATATTAAAACTATTATCAGATACTATATCTACAGAATATATATTTGAAACTAAAGGATAATAGGGACTTTCACTAAGTGTTTTTAATAAACCAACTGTAAACTTGACATCTTGAGAAGTTAGTTTCACTCCATCATGCCATGTTATATTATCCTTTAAATTTATATTTAAAATCATACCATCATCTAAAAAACTATAGTTATCTACAAGCTTTGAAACTATATTGTAGTTTTCATCTAATGTAAATAAACTGTCATATACTAATTTTAAAGCTTGATCTAAAGATTTTTCTTTATTTAAAAGAGGATTTAAAGTTTTAAATTCAACTACAGAAATACTTATCTTCCCACCTTCTTTAGGTATTAAATTTTCTGGTTGTAAATTTGCTTTTTCTAAATGACTATTTAATTCCTTATCATCTGCACTACATCCAAAAAGAAAAATGATAGTAATTAAAAGAAAAATAATTCTTAATTTTTTCATTAGTTTCTCCTCTTTTCTCATAGAGAATTTTATATATTTTATGATATTTTTTTACTTTATTAACATAATTCTTTGTTTCTTTAAAAGGGATATTAGTTAAATTTATTCCATTATAGCTATATCTATCATCCTTAAGCCACTTATCTACATTTCCAGAGCCACCATTATACGCAGCTATAACTAAATCTATATCTTCAAATTGCTCAAAAAGTTTATTTATATACCAGCATCCTATTTTTATATTTACTTGAGGGTCAAAAATATTAGAATTTTCTATATTAAGGTCCTCCATGGCCCATTTTTGTGTTCCTTCACTAATTTGCATAAGTCCCTTTGCTTCTTTTGAGGACTTTGCATAAGGAAAAAACTTACTTTCTGTTTTTATTATAGCAAAAACTAAATATGGATCTATATTATACTCCTTTGAATATTCATATACATATTCTTCATAGTGAGTAGGATATATTATTTGTAAAAAATTTTTTATATTAAGCACTCCCCCTATAATTAAACAAACAGTAATTATACAAACAATAAAAGAACTTTTTCTATTCAACTCTTATGTCCTCCAAGTTATCTAAAAATTTTTCTATCTCCATTTTAAGTTCATCCATTGTATACGAATTATCTATTATATAATCTGCATATTTTTTCTTTTCATCTACACTCATTTGAACCTTTATTCTTGAAACAGCCTCTTCTCTTGATATCTTATCCCTACTCATTATTCTTTTTATTTGAGCTTCTTCATTGCATATAATAAGTAAAACTAAATCCACCATATAATTTAAATTTGCTTCTATAAGAAGGGGAGCATCAACTATTATTATTTTTTCCCCTAAATCTTTATAGAAATTTATTTTTTCCTCTATTTCTTCCTTTATCTTTGGATGAGTTATAGAGTTTAACTTTATAAGTTTGTCTTCATCAGAAAAAACAATACTTCCTAATTTTTTTCTGTTTAAACTCCCATCTGAATTTTTAATATCATCTCCAAAATAAGTAAAAATTTCTTGAAGAGTATTTCCTCTATTTAATATTTCTCTTG
The DNA here is from genome assembly GCF_900142235.1 of Tepidibacter formicigenes DSM 15518. GTDB lineage: Bacteria > Bacillota > Clostridia > Peptostreptococcales > Peptostreptococcaceae > Tepidibacter > Tepidibacter formicigenes. Next base: position 84,668 of record NZ_FRAE01000006.1, read on the forward strand.
AAATTTTATCAGCATCAATTATTTTTATATTTTTTTCAATAAGCATGTTAGATACTGTGCTTTTCCCACTGCCTATTGAACCTGTAAGACCTATTACTTTCATAATTTCACCTACTTAGTTTCATACCATGATTTTCCTGAATTTAAATCTACCTTTAAAGGTACAGTAAGTTCTACCGCTTTTTCCATTTCAGTTTTTAATATATCCTTTACTACATCTACTTCATCTTCATGTGCTTCGATAATAAGTTCATCATGAACTTGAAGAATCAATTTAGACTTTAAATTTTTTTCATTTAATTTATTAAATACACTTACCATGGCAATTTTTATAACATCTGCAGCACTTCCTTGAATAGGAGTGTTCATTGCAAGTCTTTTTCCTAAATTTTTAACAACAAAGTTTTTAGAATTAATTTCTGGAATATATCTTCTTCTATTTAAAATAGTTGTTACATATCCATCTTTTTTAGCATCATCTACTACTCTTTCCATATACTCTTTTACCTTAGGATATTTGTTAAAATAGCTATCTATATATTCTTTTGCTTTTTTAACAGATATACTTAAATTTTGAGATAATCCAAAGTCACTAATTCCATATACTATACCAAAGTTTACAGCTTTTGCAGCACTTCTCATTTCACTTGTAACATCTTTAATATCTACATTAAAAACTTTAGCAGCAGTACTTGTATGAATATCTTCCTCACTTAAAAACGCATTAATTAAATCTTTATCTTCACTTATATGAGCAAGTACTCTAAGCTCTATTTGAGAATAATCTGCATCTAAAAGAGTATAATTTTCCTTAGAAATAAATACTTTTCTTAAATTTCTACCCATTTCAAGTCTTACAGGTATATTTTGAAGATTAGGCTCAGTTGATGAAATTCTACCTGTAGTTGTAATAGTTTGATTAAAGGATGAATGTATTCTACCACTTCTTTTATTAATTATATTAAGTAAACCATCTACATATGTAGTTTTTAACTTAACTATTTGTCTATACTCAGAAATTTTTTCTATTATTGGATGTTCATTCTTTAATTTTTCAAGAACCTCAGCATTTGTAGAATATCCTGTTTTAGTCTTTTTAATTATAGGTAAATTTAATTTTTCAAATAAAACTACTCCTAACTGCTTAGGTGAATTTATATTAAATTCTTCTCCAGCTAAATTATATATATCATTTTGTAAATTATTTATTAATAATGTATATTCTTCTTTTAAATCTTCAAGTTTTTTAACATCTACTTTAAACCCTTCATGCTCCATATATCCTAAAACTTCAATTAGTGGAATTTCAACATTATAAAAAAGAGTTTCCATCTTATATTCTTTTATTTTATCTTCCATTTTATCTTTTACATTAACAACTACATTTAAAATACTGCTAAAATAATTTGTTAATGTATTTTCATCTAAGTCTTCATATTTTTTAGCCTTTTTGCCTTTTCCTAGAAGTTCTTCTTCAGAAATTACTTTTCTACCTATATACTTTGCTGCAATATTATCATAAGAATAATTTGAACTAGTTGCATCTATTAAATATTCTGCTATAACTATATCAAAATTTATATTTTTAAGATTTATATCATAATTTCTAAGAGCTATATAATCTTCTTTTAATTTATATCCATACTTTTTAATATCCTTAGACTCTAATACTTCTTTTAGCTTTAAAATACCTTCTTTTTCTTTTATATAATAAATATTTTCTCCATCTAATGTTATAAATAAGTAAATTATATTTTCATCTAAAAGTTCCCCTTCTTTTGATACCGTTTTGAATGTCATATATTTTTTATTCTTTATTTCATCTATTAGCTCGTCCATTTCTTTGAAAGACAAATATTTTACATTTAAATCTACACTTTCTCTATTTCCTTGATTACTGTTTATTCTTCCTATTAAACTGTTAAATCCGAATTTGTTAAAAAGCTTTATTATTTTTTCTTCATCATATTCTTCTAATTTTAAATCATCTACATCTATTTCTACAGGTATATTTCTAATTATAGTTGCAAGACGTTTACTCATTAGAGCAATATCTATATTTTCCTCTATCTTCTTTTTTACACTTCCCTTTAGTTTATCAGTATTTTGTATTAAATTCTCTATACTTTCAAATTCCTTTAAAAGTTTTATTCCTGTTTTTTCACCAATTCCAGGAACCCCTGGTATATTATCAGATTTATCTCCCATAAGGCCTTTAAGATCTATAAATTGATCTGGTGTTAATTCATATCTTTTTAAAACCTCATTATAATCATATTCTTCAAGTTCACTAAGTCCTTTTCTAGTTATTAAAACTTTTGTATTATCTGAAGCAAGCTGAATTGCATCTTTATCTCCTGTAACTATAAAAACTTCAAAGCCTTCTTTTTCTGCAAACTGTGATACTGTACCTATTATATCATCTGCTTCAAAACCTTCTATTTCAAGTCTATGTATCTTAAATGCATCTAAAAGCTCTTTTAAAGGTTGAACTTGAACTCTTAATTCATCAGGCATTTTCTTTCTTCCGGCTTTATAGTCTTCATATTGTTTATGTCTAAATGTTGGAGCTTTTAAATCAAATGCCACACTTATATGAGTTGGATTATAATTATCTATTATTTTAAATAACATTGTTGTAAATCCATATATAGCATTTGTATGTAATCCTTCTTTATTCATAAGATCTGGAAGAGCATAAAAAGCCCTATTCATAAGGGAATTTCCATCTATTATAACAAGTCTTTTATCCAATATAATCACTCCTAAATTTATATACCTTATTCTTATGTATTATAACAGAAAAAAAAGAGGGTAAAAAGGGTATTGAAAATTTTTTACTTTTATGATAATATTTCTTTATGATTAGCCGGTGTGCTGGAATCGGCAGACGGGGCGGACTCAAAATCCGTTGTCAGCAATGACGTGTGGGTTCAAGTCCCACCACCGGCACCATTTAAGAATTTTAAAAGGGTATTAACAAGATTCACTTGTTAATACCCTTTTATTTTTACACCTGGAAGTATAACTCTAAATAAGTTTCTTTTATATATATTAAAAAATCTTACATTGCCTATTTCTTCAAAAGATTTTTTAATTCTATTAAATCCCATTCCACTTCCTAAAAATCTCATTTTATCATCTAATATTAAAAGCCTTTGATATATCCAATTATTCCTTCTACTCGGATTCTTTTCTTTGAAAATGGAATTTATTGTATCTTCCATCATTAAAATACCAGGATTGTTTACTTCTACCTTATTTTTTCCTAAGTAAATAACTATTTCTCTACTTAAATCAAAGTAGTCTCTATGTACTAGGCTATTTCTTATACACTCATATAATCCTTCTATAGGATAATTATAGTATTTTAATGTATTTTTTAAATAGAACTCAACTTCATCAAGCATATAAATTATATTTCCATGAAAAATTTTAACTATACTTTCTTTATCTAATTCATTAATAACTCTTATAGAAGAACTCAATATATATCTTTGAGGATGCTTTCCAAATACCAAAAGTCCACCTAAGCTAGGACTATATTTTCCTTCTTCTGTTTTTACACATATTCCTAAATTTTCAAGAAGCTCAAGAGATATTTCTTCCTTTATGTTTATTTTTTTACAATAGTTATATACTAATCTATAATCTATTTCATCTATATTACTTTCAAATATAGGCATCATCTCTAGGCTTATAATTCCACTTTCATCAAACATTAAAGCAACTTCATATCTTCTTGCTACATCAGTTGTAGATCCTCTTCTTATATAAAAAGTTCCATTTTGCCTTAATTGATGAGGTCTTTGATAGCTTTTAAATATTGTTAATATTCCTAATGTTTTTCCTTCATATTCTACATACTCCATTCTTATAGGTACTGGTGGATCTATTCTGTTTGATAATATTTGTTGTATCTTTTCTTCTATATACTCATCTTTTTCTATTCCTATTATCTTTTTTGTTTTATCTTCTACTCCAAATATTATATATCCTCTTCCTCCATGAGTATTTGCAATTGCAGCAATATCTTTAGCTAATTCTTTCTTTTCTCCATTAGTGTTTAAGCTTATTTTTAATTTGTAATCAAGCTTCGCTCCCTCTGGCTTTTTTAAAAGGGATGATAGTTTACTTTTATCCATTACATCACCTCATAATTCCCTTTTTACAAAATATGTTGATTTTTACTATATTATAACTATATGATATAATTATAATATATTTATTTTTTCTTTTAAAACACTTGTTAATTCAATAAAATACATAATTTAAGCGGGGAGATAAAATGGATTTTAAACAACTAGAAACATTTATTATAATAGCTAAATACAAAAGCTTTTCAAAAGCTGCTAAGGAGCTTTTTTTAACACAACCTACTATTAGTAATCACATCCAAAATCTCGAAAAAGAGCTTGGGACTATTTTAATTAATAGAAATAATAAAAATATATCCCTAACAAAGGCTGGAGAAATTCTATATACTCATGCTCTTGAAATACTAAATTCTCGCAAAAAAGCTTTATATAACTTAAAAGAATACGAAGGTAAAATAGAAGGAATAATAGAATTTGCATCAAGTTCTATTCCAGAAGCATACATATTGCCTAAAGTTATAAAGTCTTTCAATAATGAATTTCCAGATGCTAAATTCACTATAAGTCATTATGATTCACAAGATGCAATTGAAGAAATATTAGACGAAAAAATACATTTTGGATTCGTTGGAACTAAAATTCCTAACTCTCAAATAGAATATATAGAATTAATTAAGGATGAACTGGTATTAATAACTCCTTATGATTATAAAATACCTTCTTCTAATGGATATGTTAGTATTGAATCTATTAAAAATGAAAACTTGATAATGAGAAAGGAAGGCTCTGGTACTAGAAAAGTTATAGTTAATAGCCTTAAGAAAAATAACCTATCCTTAAATGATTTTAATATAATTGCTCATGTTGAAAGTAATGAAGCTACAAAAGAAATGGTAAGAGCGGGTCTTGGACTTTCTATAGTTTCAAATAAGTCTGTTATAGATTCAGTTAGTTTTAATGCATTAAATTCATATAAAATAAAAGAACTTAACTTAAATAGAAGTTTTTATTTTATATATTCTAAAAAAAGAATACCAACTCCTCTTGAAGAAAAATTCATAAATCATATATTGTATTTTTTCAAGTAAAAATAAGGAGTAGATTAATCTACTCCTTATTTTAAGAAAGCTTTATATGCCTTATAAGTTTCATAACAGTCTACTTTACTAACAACTTCTATTGGAGCATGCATACTAAGAACTGGAACACCGCAGTCTATTACTTCTGCACCATAGTTAGCTAATATATATGCTATTGTTCCACCGCCTCCTTGGTCTACTTTTCCAAGTTCTCCTATTTGCCACGTAACTTCATTTTCATTAAATAATTGTCTAATTTCTGATACAAACTCAGCATTAGCATCATTACATCCACCTTTTCCTCTTGCCCCTGTGTATTTAGTTATAACAACGCCATGGCCCATAAACGCTGCATTTCTTTTGTCTACAACATCAGGAAAATTAGGGTCAAATCCACAAGTAACATCAGCTGATAAAACTTTAGAATTTGCAAGAGCTCTTCTTAATTTTAAATCATTGTAATTTCCTTCTAAATTAATAAGCTCTGCTACTGTATTTTCAAAAAATCTAGATTCCATTCCTGTATTACCCATAGAACCTACTTCTTCCTTATCTACAAATAATCCTACTGCTGTATACTTTGGATTTTCTATTTCAAGTATAGATTTAAATCCTGCAAATGTACAAACTCTATCATCATGTCCATATGATGCTATCATAGATCTATCTATTCCAACATCTCTTGCTTTACCAGCAGGAACTACTTCTATTTCAGCAGTTACAAAATCTTCTTCAGTAATGCCGTACTTTCCATTTAAAAGTTTTAATATATTTTCTTTTACTGCATTTTTTTCCTTATCTTTCATAGGAATATGTCCTATTATAACATTAAGTCCTTCTCCAGTAATACCTTCTGAAAGCTTTTTACCCATTTGATCCTTTGCTAAATGAATTAAAAGATCAGTTATATATAAAACAGGATCATTTTCATCTTCTCCTATGTTTATATCAACTTTAGTACCATCCTTTTTAAATACAACACCATGAAGACTTAAAGGAATAGAAGTCCATTGATATTTTTTTATTCCACCATAATAATGAGTCTTAAGAAGAGCTAAATTTCCATCTTCATAAAGAGGAAATGGTTTTAAATCAAGTCTAGGAGAGTCAACATGAGCTCCTACTACTTTCATTCCTTTTTCTAAACTTTCTTTACCTATTACAAATAAAGCTACACCTTTTTCTTTATTATTTGCATAGATTTTACACCCACTTTGAAGCTTTCCACCTTTAATAGCTTCTTCTAAAGAAATAAATCCTTTTTCCTTAGCCTTTTTTATTATTTCTTCTACACACCTTCTTTCTGTTTTTCCATTATCTAAAAAATTCATATATTCTTTAGAATAATTCATTAAACTGTCCATTTCTCCATCCTTTAAATTATTCCAAGCGCTTTTAAATTCATGATTTAAATTCAACTCTATACACCTCCATACAATAGTGTTTAAACATATCGTTTTTATTATACCATATTTTAGAAGTTTTATATAAAAAATTCGCTTTATGCTATCTCATGATATAATTTCCTATTCGTTATAAAAAAGTCTTCATTCTAAAGATTTTACAATGTAGACTTTTTTAAAATTTCATAGCGCCAACGAATTCTAACGAATTCCGTTGCTTAAAACTCATAACGGAATTTATATTTATCCACAATTTAAATAGGAATATAATTTCCTATTCGTTATAAGAAAAGTCCCTATATTATTTTATAAAAACAACATGGGACCATAAAAAATTTATATTTTTTTTATATTATTTTTATATGCATATATAGCAGCTTGAGTTCTATCAGATAATTCTAATTTTCTTAGTATACTCGAAACATGATTTTTAACAGTTTTCTCACTTATAAATAACTTTTCTGAAATTTCCTTATTACTAAGTCCCTCTGCTATTAATGAAAGTACCTCATATTCTCTTTTAGTTAAACTTCCTAAACCTTCTTTATTAGCTTTATGTTCTTTTTTTCTATTTATTTCTTTTAAAAGCTCTCCTGCAAGATTAGGATGAACATAGCTTCCTCCGTTATATACATTAATAATAGCTGAAACTAAACTAGAAGATTCTGAATCCTTTAGCATATATCCATTTGCACCTAAATTTAAAGTTTCTATTAAATATTCTCTTTCATCATATATAGTAAGCATTATAATTTTTGATGATGAATCCATATTTTTTAATGCTCTTAGTGTTTCTATACCATTCATATTAGGCATATTTATATCTAATAAAATTACATCTATATCTATTTTTTTAAAAAACTCTATTGCCTCAAATCCATCACAAGCTTTAGCAACAACATTTATATTGTCTTCTAGCTCTAATATTCTAGCAAGCCCTTCTCTCATAAGAGAGTGATCATCTACTATCATAACTTTAATTTTATCCTTCATGTTCTACCTCCTTATTAGGAAAAGCAAATATCACCTTTGTTCCTTCTCCTATTTTTGAATCTATAGTTAATTGTCCATCTAATAAAGATGCTCTTTCTTTCATAAATCCAATTCCTAAAGAGCCTTTTAATTTGCTGTTTAAATTTATATCAAACCCAATTCCGTCATCTTCTACAACTCCAGCAACTCTTTTTTTATTTATATCTAATCTAATTCTTATATTTTTAGCCTTTGAATGTTTACATGCATTATTTAAAGATTCCTGAATAATTCTAAATGTTGTAAGTCTAACTAAAGAATGAGTTATTTTTTCATTATTTAAAACAACCAAATCAATATTTATATCTTTTTCATATTGTATATCAGAAATAATTCTATTTATTGTAGGAATTAAACCTAAATCATCTATAGACGAAGGACTTAAATCATACATAATTCTTCTTACATCTTTTAGTGTAGATCTTAAAACCTTTTTCATATTTTTAATTTCATCTTTAACAAGAGATATGTCCTTATTCATAAGCCTGTCTATTATTTCAGATTTTATAACTAAAGATGCAATACTTTGAGCTGGGCCATCATGAATATCTCTTACTATTCTTCTTCTTTCTTCTTCTTGAGATTTTATTATTTTCATTCCAACTTTAGCTTTCCCTTCTAAAGAAGTCATCTTCTTAGATACATTTTCTAAATCTCCTACTAGAAAATCAGCAACAGACTTCATTTTTGACATATAATTTTCACCTTTTTCAAGTATTTCATTTAACTTTCTAAGTCTTATTTCTAATTCATTTCTACTTATTATTAAATTTTTTTCTTCTTCTCTTTTTAAAGTTAATTTAATTTGTATATCTTTAGCTTCTTCATAAGCACTTCTTATTTTTTCTTCAGAATATTTTTGGAAATTCTTGCTAATTAGAGCTAATCTCTGTTTAGTTTTTTTCTCTTCTTTTTCTAAGTAATCCACTTCATCTATTAAAAGTTTGACTCTAATTTTCAAATTTTCTAATTCAATTTTCATTTTTTCACATTCACTATGTACACCTTCATATATTGCCATTACTTCATCTTGACTGTTTTTTATAGTTTCAACAACTTTGTTAAAAATTCCGTTTAAATCAACGAAATATTTACTTTCATCTATCATTTTAAACCTCTTTCATTATTAATATATAACATTAACATACATTATACTACAAATTTTATCAACATAATATACTACTTATTGTCTATTTATTAAAAAAAAAATAAAAGATTGTCGATTGACAATCTTTTATTTATATATCCATTCCATTTATTAAATCTTTTTCATTTTCACTTAGAATCTTTTCTAAGTCCAGTATTATTACTATTCTATCCTCAAGCTTGCCTATTCCTTGAATATATGTTTTGTCTACACCAGCTATTAATTCTGGTGCTGGGTCTATGTTCTTCTCGTCAATAGATAAAACTTGAGAAGTATCATCAACTATGAAGCCAACCATCTTATCTTTTATACTTACAACAATTATTCTAGCACCTTCTATTGATTCATTATTTTCTTCAATGTTAAATCTTTTTTTAAGATTTATAATAGGAGTAATGTCTCCTCTTATATTGATAATTCCATCCACAAATTGGGGAGTATTTGGAACTTTAATAGTTTCTCTAACCTCACTTACCTCCTTAACTGTCATAATATCCACACCATATTCTTCTTTATTAAGTTTGAAAATAACATATTTTTTTTCAGCCATAAAAGTCCCCCTTTAATCTACAATTTCTATACAATCTAATTTTTTCCTAAAATCCTTTCTAAAATTTTCCAAATATTCTTTTCTTAGTTTTTGCTGTTCTTTTTTTTCGATTTCACTAAGTCCTTCAGTTTTAGATTTTCTAGCTAAATAATTTATTCTATTTATTTTTTCTTTAGATAACACGTTTACACCTCTTTCTAAAAAATTCGCTTCATGCTACCGCATGGCTCATGTCGCCAACGAGTCCTAACGGGCTCCGTTGCTCAAAAATAATTGCTACTTCAGTTTTTTAATCAATATTATATATAGATTAAAAAATTATATAATCTCCTTAAAGTTTAAAAAAATAACCTATTGTTTTTAAAATCAATATTATTTTTATATTTTATTAAAAAATCATCTAATTTATTGTCTATTATTTCTATTCCCTTTTCTATTTTATCTACACTAGTAGAAGCTATATTTAATCTAAAAAACCTATCTTCAATAGGATTATCGAAAAAATAACTTCCTGGAAGTATTGATACTCCATAATCAATTAGATAGCTTCTAAAATCAATAGATGAATACCCCTTCGGAAGAGATAGAAAAAAGTTAATTCCTCCACTTGGAATATTAAAGTCAAGTCTTCCTTTAAACTTATCCTCTATTAATCCTTTCATCTTATCAAATCTTATTTTATATGTTTGCTCTAAATTTTTCAAATGAATTTTTAGATTAAAATTCCTTATATAATAGTATAAAGACTTTTGAACAAGACTTGAAGTTGATATATCACTAGAATACTTTGCCCAAATTACTTTATTTAAAAGCCCTATTGGTATATCCATAAGCCCAATTCGAAGACCTGGCATTAATATTTTAGAAAAGCTTTTTATATATATAACCCTATCACAATCATCGTATGATTTTAAAGTTTTATTATCATCTGAATAAAATTTAAAATCACTTAAAAAATCATCTTCTAATATATAAAAATCATACTCTTTTGCAAGTTCTAAAAGCTTTTGTTTTTTTTCTTTACTATAAGATATTCCTGTAGGATTTTGAAAATTTGGCATAACATACATAATTTTAGGCCTTATTTTTTCAAGTTTTAGTTTTAGAATACCTAAATCTATTCCATCTTTTAAAATAGGTATTTGTATAACCTTTGCTCCTTTAGTTTTAAACACCTCTAATGCACCATTGTAAGTAGGCTCTTCACAAAATATTACATCTCCATAATTAATTAAAGTTTTGCAAATTATATCTATACCCTGCTGAGCGCCTGATATTATTTGTATTCTTTGAGGGTTTGAATATATATCAAGACTCTTCAAATAATCACAGATAGCTACTCTTAAATTAAAATATCCAAGACCTTCATCATAATTAAATAAAGACGGTCCTTCTTTTTCAACCGCTATATTTATAGCTTTTTTAAAATCCTCCACTGGAAAAATTTCAAGTGATGGATTTCCTGTATCAAAAGTTATAATTTCTTCATTTGATTTAAACTCTAAATCCTCCTTATATTTTTTTATTTCACAAACATAACTTCCACTTCCTACTATTTTGTATATAAATCCTTCGTTTTCTAATAATTCATATGATTTTACTATTGTAGTGTTATTTACATTTAAAATACTTGCAAGCTTTCTTATAGGCGGAAGTTTTTCATTCTTCTCAAGTTCTCCACTTTGTATCATTTCTTTTATTTTTATATATATTTGAAGGTATTTTGGAATACTATTTTCTTCTATACTAAATTTATATTTTTCCATATTATCACCTATTCTATTATATCAAAAAATACTCTATCTGAATAATATATTATGTGTGACAAGTTTTAAAAGAAATCATACTATGTTATTGTATATAATCTCAACAATACGAAAAAGAAAGGAGGAAATTTATATGAGTTCATGTGATATAGTAAAGAGTAAGAATATAATATGCCAAGAAACTTTTAAGTTTGAGCATGAAGATAAAGATATTAAAATTTACAAGGATTTTGGACGTTTTGCTGTTGTTAATGGTAATGCTAAGATTATTCCTTTAAAATGCTGTATTGTAAATCCTCCTAAAAGTAAAAATATTAAAGTTGATGTCGAATTTGTTATAAAAGAAAATCTTACTATAAGTGAATTAGGAAATGAAGATATACATCGTGAATTTGTTTTTAGAATAGCAAAAAGATTTACATTTAAAGATTGTAAAATTAACGATACTTCTAATTTAAAATGTGAAGTTGTATGCATATCTGGTGAAAATGATATAAGGCTAAATTCAAATAATAATACACTTACTCAAAAGATCAAAGCATGCCTTGAAATTAATATATTTAAAGAAAGAAGAATAATTTTTGATTTATCATGCCCTAAATTTCCATCTGATTGCTAAGGTGGAAATTTTTTATTTTATTATTTAACAAAATTAAAGAATATTCATATATTATTAGTGACAAAAGATAATTTATTAGAACAAGCAGACGTCTTTTTTAAGATTAAATTATATTTTATATATATTTATTATAAAGGAGCATTCCTGTAATGAATAAATTTGAACTTTGATAAAAAAAGTACCTCCTGATAGAATACAGGGTGTAAGGTTGCAACTTACCCCGAATTAAAATAAGACTATCAATGGAGGTACTACAAATGAATTATACACAAAATAAAAAGATTTCGCAAATAACAGAATCAACTTTAATTATTGGAATAGATATAGCTAAATATGCACACGTTGCTAGAGCTCAAGATTTTAGAGGAATTGAGTTAGAGAAGTATATTGAAGTTTCAAATTCTATTGAAGGGTTTCGTAAGTTAACTGAATGGGTTAATTTAATATGTG
>NZ_FRAE01000043.1 GCF_900142235.1 Tepidibacter formicigenes DSM 15518
TTATTAAACCCTTCAATAGAATTTGAAACTTCAATATACTTATCTAATTCAATTCCTCTAAAATCTTGAGCTCTAGCAACATGTGAATGCTTAGCTATATCTATTCCGATAATTAAAGTTGATTCTGTTATTTGCGAAATCTTTTTATTTTGTGTATAATTCATTTGTAGTACCTCCATTGATAGTCTTATTTTAATTCGGGGTAAGTTGCAATCTTACACCCTGTATTCTATCAGGAGGTACTTTTTTTATCAAAGTTCAAATTTATTCATTACAGGAATGCTCCTTTAATCTTATATGTTTTATAAATTCCTACTTTGATACTGTTTTATCAATATATAGAACCTTCACGTTTATTTTCAAGTCTTTTTTCTCTTTATAATAAAAAAAATAAGAACACCTACATTATCTATGTAAATGTCCTTATCTTTTTACTTTTAAATTATCATTATAAAGCTAAAGAAGGCGTTGCTAATAATCTCTTGTCTTAATAAATACCTTGTATATTTTAACTTTTTCAGTTTATAAAATCTCTCATCACTTTTCAAGTTTTTTATTCAAATTTATTCTCTTTATACTTCTGCTTTAATTTTCTATCTATCTCTAATCCATATATGCACTTTTTGTGTAAAAAATTACTAATCTCGGAACAATTTTTACTCTTGTAAGATTCTACAAGTAGTTTGTTAAATTTTTTTAAATTCTTCTCTTTTATAATCAATAGACCTTTTCCTTCTGATATAAGGAGTTTATTAGCTATTATAAGACCTGTACTTTTATTGTAACTATCAAATAGCTTATACCTACAACTCCATAAGAATAATTCTATAGCTTTTTCTGTAGCAGATGAATTATTTAATAGTATTGAATCAAGTTTTTCATTCCTTTTATCTTTCTGTGATGCTCCCAAAATACCGTTTTCATTTCTTGATATTAAAGAGTTTATTCTACATATGTATTCTAGATTCAAAAGGTCATTTATACTATTCAAAACGTATTTCCATGCATCTCTAATCCCCAATACTCCTTCTACATCTTCTATCTTTAAATCCGCAACACTTACATCATCTATCATAGTTTGAACATCTGCAAATTCTATATTACAATCTTCCATTCTAGCACTATTATATATACTGTCTACTAAAAGTTTCTTGGCTAAAAACATACTTTCTCGCAAAGATAAATCGTACTTGTCTTTCATTTTATCACTTCTTTCTTTTGATTATCTTCATATAAAACTCCCTGTATCATATTTTCTAAAATTTCTCCTTCTAATAATTTGATTTCGCTTCTACTTGCGAATATAATGCAGAAAATCAATTAAAAAGGAGTGATTTTCTATGATAAGTATAGAACTTTTAAGAATAGAATTTAATTATTTAAAGAGATGTGCTGAACTCAATTTATCAAAAAATATATGTAAATCTTTAGATGAATCATTTATGATTTTATTAACAGATTTCATATTACCTTGCCATTATTCTCATGATACTCAAAACCATATAAATGCATTTGAAAATATTTATGCTCTATTAAAAAATTCATTGACTGAAGAATATTATTCACACTTAATTAATGATACTACTAATATACAAAAGTTTCTAAAAAAAATCGAATTTGAAATCTCCAAATATTGAAATAGGAAATTATACCCTATTTCTTTTTTAGTTATTTTAAACAAATTCACTCTTTCCCCTTGTATTCTTCCTCCCATAACCCTAAATTTCAATTAGGTGGTCCCCCACATATAAATCTTTTAGAACCTTTAGTCCAACTATCTACTTTAGCGTGTAAAGTTATATCTTTTAATTCTTGAGATATTGTAATAGTACCACCATCTGATATTATCTGTCTTGGAATATTTACTTGGCTTCCTGATAAAGTATATCCTTCTCCCCACACTTCCAAAGTATTTACTGTCCATTTTTGTTCAAATCTACATGAAGTTGAACCATGTTCTGTAGTATAATATGTGTGACAACGCCTTTTCCCCTTTGAATTTCTATGACAACTTCTATGTTTTACTTTGTATTTATATCCTCTTGATTCTGAATCTGTCATAGTAACTTCTTTTTTACTGCTTTCTACTTCTATTTTTACTCTAATATCCTCATTTACCCAACCGTCTCTGTTCCCTGAAATATCAAATGATGTATTTGGAGTAAAGATTATATCTCCATCTACTAGTTGTGGACAACTAGGGTCTCCTGGGCAAGTAATAGCCTGATAATAGAAATATACGTAGTTCTTTGCCTCTGCTTTTACGGGAATATTTCTTGTTGCTGCTCCATCTCCAGTTACTATTTGTTCATCATCTACTCCTCCTTTTCCAGTATAATTAAAAGCACTACTTACTAATTTGTATCCAGGGAATCTTAATGCATTTACTGTAACTGTTTTGTTTTCTCCTTTTTTCATATATACGGTTTCAATTAGGTCTGGATGTCCTTGAGGGTCTAATCTTTGACCAGTCGTTAACCAATAAGTTGCATAAACTGGTACTTCTACTGTTAATTGTCCTTCTGTTATTGGAATAGGTTTATTAAAATAATCCTTAAATAAATCAGGTCTAGCCCAACCTCTAGCATTTTGAATTCCTTTTAATGTAGTATACGTTTCTCCTGTAAGGTTTCCATCCATATCCATACTTCCTAATCTTTTTCCATTCTCTACAATAGTAAAGACGGCATCAAGATACATTGTTCCACCATTTACAAATGCTTGCCTGATTTCATCTGCTTTAGTTGGATTATCTACAATAAAACGGTCTATGATACTGGTTTGTGCTGTCCCATCTGGATTTGTTACTGGAATGGAATATTTAGTATAGGTATAGTATCCAGCAGGAGGCTCTTCTCCTGGTTTTGGTGGGACTTCTTCCATTTTGAATCTTGTTGTAATTCCTAATGGAGTTCCACCTTTTTTTTCAAACCTAGCCGTAAACCCGATAGTTCTAAACCTAATACCAGTAGTCGCCCTTTTAGCTTTTGCAATAAACCATGCATTACCATATTTATCTATATTTACAGTATCTTGTTGAATCTGATAAATTAAATCAAATCTTACTTCTTCTGCTTTTATCTCGTGTAAATAAGGCATAAGTATTGTAAAAATCATTACTAAAATCAAATATATACTAATTTTTGTTTTTAATTTATTCAATTGTACACCCCCTTTTTGGGAAAGGATTAACTATTATGGCTTATGGTTTAATCCTTTTTAACTTTTTCCATAATCCTTTAAATTGATTTATCAATTTTATCACCCCTTTTTTAAATTTAAGTAAAAAGATTTATGGAGGAAGTATTTTTTATTAGATTTAAAAATAAAGATTTATGGAGGAAGTATTCTTTATCTAAAATTTCAAAAAAATACTTGATTAAGTGTTTTCAATTGCTTAAACCTTTTTTCTTTATCCTTGAATCTTTTTTATCAACCTTTTCTACAGTATATTTATAATTTTTCGTTTTTCAAATTTTTAAGATAAATATTTTTTATTTTTTGTATAAATTTTACTTGACTTTCATTAAAGAATACGTATAATGTTAGAAGAATTTCTTTTATAAATTATCAAATTCCTTTAGATTAATTTCAAAAAAAATAACAGTGTCGTAGCACTGTTATTTTTTTTGTTCTTTTATAAATTATCGAACATATTTAATTAGATTCCTTTGTATGGTTATTTTTGATACTTTCTTTTAATTTTAGAATTTCAATTTGGCTTTTTTGTTCAGTTAATTGATTTTTTAAGTCAAAAATTTCTTTGTTATATTTTATTTTTATTTCTTGATTTTTATATTTTTCGTTTTGCAATTGTTTTTCTAAAATTTTAATCTCTTTTTGATATTGTAATTCTTTATCGGGAGTACAATATACCCAAAAAACTGCAATAATAAGAAAAACAAATAACAAAAAAGATAATACATCCTTGAGTTTAGGTTTATTATTTATTTGAGTCACGATTCTGCCTCCTAAAGAATGAGGATTAGTAAAATACCTGTTTAATCTATGTCCGATGAAATTTATAAAAGATTTTCCTAGTTTTTCAGAGCCAATAAATATAAGTAGTGGCACTAAAACTATTTTGAAAATTTCTTTCATAAACATCATCTCCTCTAGATTAAATTTTAAATTTATTACTCATAAATTAACTAATCTAAAGGAATGATGAATACCTTTGATTAGTTAATCGCTTGAACATACAACCAACTAACCAAAGGTTAATATTTAGTTGTCATCGGAAAAGATATATCATCAATTCCTAATAATGAATGTGTAATATATTATAATGTTATATATCGTTGTTTCAAGTATTTTTTAATCCTTGAGTTATTTCCTTTCACCCATAAACCTTTTCAATCGCTTGAACCATATTTCTTAAATTCTTCAATCTAATATTTACTTCTTTTTCTACATAGAATCTAAAAAAAGTGAGAGAATAAATCCCTCACTTTTTTTTATTTCATTACTTTATAAAATTGTTGATAGCCTTCCGCTTGTAAAGGGTTTTCAAATGATATTATATCGCCTATTATATATGCAACTGGATATTTAAAAACATCCCAAGTACTTTTATTTGTAAATGATTCTATAATAAATGAATCAACAGTATACCAAACTCCTGCCTTTAATCCTAAAACATCTAAATATTCTTTACTTGTTTCAGGATAATAAATAATTCTCAATTGTCCCTTTTGAGTAAAACCTCCACCATCATAAAACAATGAACTATCTGTAATGAATTCTGTTTGGCATACTACTTTATGTTTTTTAAAGTTACTAATTCTTAAATCTATAAAATCTTCTATTGGAATAAATTTCTCCCCAGGTTCAGCATATTTTATCATTCCTTTTGTAGCAGACGGAAGAAAATACTTCAATCTTCCTTTATAATCTGTATATGCTTCTAAATCACTATATACATCCTTTATATATTTCTTTTCATCTAAATTATCGTAAGCAAAAGTATAATAAGTTTTTACGAAATTCTGTGCTTGTTTGTAGAAATCTTTAGTCCATGGCCACATTTCATTTATTGTTATATTATTTGTACGATATGATTTACCATAAGCCATTTGTGTTCCTATCTCGTTTTCATAATAACTAACAGGAACATAAGGATAAATTCTTGAAAAATCACTTATTTTATTCTTTTTTGGTTTTGGATAATCAGGCATTGCTTTCGGAGTAATTCCTTTTTTAATCTCTACTCCACCATTATCCTTTACTCTTTTTATTTGCTTTAGCAAATAATCTTGCTCCTCTTTAGACACGAATCCATACGGTCTAAACTTACCATCCTCTGTAAGTCCCATAATACCAGTCATATAACAAGAAACTGTCTCTTCTTGATATTCAGGTACTATCATGTAAATATCTTTTAAATTACCTCTATAATCCTTATATCCTAAGCCTTGAGCCTTTACAAGCCCTTTATCCTTTAACAGTCCCCATACAACTCTTGCTGCTTCTTTACGAATCATTTGCTTATGATATTTAGGAAAATCTAATGGGTCAATAATCTTTTTATCTATAAGAGTTTGAACACCACCCTGATATCCTAAAGCTCCCATTACTTGATTAACAAAATCATCGAAGTAAATACCATCATATACGCTTATGTCTTTGTAAACAAAGTTAGATTCAAGGGGTTGGGGAGCAGGCTTAATTTTAAAATCCATTTTTATTTGTTGTTTAAGAGATTCTCCATTTGTAGCTTTTACTTTATCTGAAACAAATAAAGTATATGTTTCACCTTCCTTATAATTCGAAATAGGAGTCACAGTAATTTCGTTTTCTCCTTTAATCTTGGTCTTTACTTCTACATTTTCTCCTTTACTATCTTGCACCTTAATACTGTCATCACTCACTGTACTTTTATCAATTTTCTTATTAAACTTCACTGTCCATACTTTATTTTTACTTACATTTTCTTTTTGTGGAAAAATCTTAAATCCTTCATTGGCAAATACTGTAACAAGCATTACTACCATGATTAGGAAACTAGATATTCCGAAGATACTAATTTTTCTTTTCATAATGAAATGCCTCCCTTATTTTTAGATTCTTGTTTTATTAGATTTAAGGATAAAGATTTATGGAGGAAGTATTTTTTATCACTTGAATCTTTTTTCTTTACCCATAAACCTTTTCAATCGCTTGAATCTCAATATGAATAATATACCAAATATTGATACTCTATTAAGTATACAATGACAATTAATTTAGCTTCAAGTAAAAGTATTGAAATTTCGAAAAAATATTTCTATTCTTGTTTTATTAGATTTATTTTTAGATTTAAGGATGAAGATTTATGAATTAAGTCTTTTCAATTGCTTGAACCTTTTTCCTTTATCCTTGAATCTTTTTTATCTCTTATTTATTCGCCTGTTATTATTAGTATAACATACAACGAAAAAGGATTTTTTAATATTTTTTGTCGCACGAAAATCAACTCTAATCTAGTTGTATCAAGGGTTTTGCGAGTTTTACTATATACATATATATATTATATAATAGCAACATAAGTATCATTTAGTTATTGATTTATTTTTAGATTTAAGGATAAAGATTTATGGAGGAAGTATTTTTTATCTAAAATTTCAAAAAATACTTGATTAAGTGTTTTCAATTGCTTGAACCTTTTTCCTTTATCCTTGAGTCTTTTTTATCTCTTGAGTCATATTCCTAAATTTCTTAAATCTATATATTTCAAGTAAAAAGATTCTCTTGACAATTTGCTATAAATATAATATAATGCGTTCACAAAATATTATAGTGCATAAAAAAACTAGAGTATTTACATCACTCTAGCTTTTAAATGAAAAATTTGATGAAAACACTATTCTTTTGTTACTGCAACTTCTTGTTTTGTCTGTTTTATAGCTTCAAATTCTAAACTCTTTTTCTCTAATAACCTAAAATCACAACAATCATTATTAAATCTAGGATTATAATTATTTATAATCATTTGATAAATACGATTAGCTTTTAACAGTATAGATGAATAATATCTGTTACAAAAATCATATTCTTTTTGAAGTAATCTAGCATATCTTCTTTCTTCACAAGAAAAGTCTTTGTAAATCAATTCAGATTCAGGAATGGGAAACATAAAACTAAATCTAATAGACCCTAAGATTTGATTCGTTCGCAAATCTTTAATGAGTATATTGCTTTTTTGCTGTCTTTTAAAAGACGAAACTGGAGCATAATAATTTAAATTATTAATATTTAAAACAATTCCACATACAAATTTTTCATGCGTATTATATCCAATATTTGGAATTCGAGTAAATCCCCTACTCTGAATCTCTGATTTTTGCAAAAAATCAATATAGTCTTCGGTTACTTCATAAAAATTTATATTGCTCATTGGTAAAGCTCCCCTCAAAAAGAACAAAAGATAAGGAATAAATCCTTATCTTTATTTTTAGAATTATAGGTCGCTCTCAAAGTGGCGAAACACTTAGAATTATAGGTCACTCTCAAAGTGGCGAAACACTTAGAATTATAGGTCGCTCTCAAAGTGGCGAAACACTTAGAATTAAGAACTTCTTTTCTTACGTAGATTATACAAGATTTTATGCAAATTGTCAACAGAAGAAAAAGATTTACGGAGGAAGTATTTTTTATTAGATTTAAGGATAAAGATTTATGGAGGAAGTATTTTTATCTCTTGAACCTTTTTTTCTTTATCCTTGAACCTTTTTTATCAACCTTTTCCTTTATCCTTGAATCTTCTTTTAGATTTCTTCAATTTTACAATGATGTTCTTTACTCTTAGAATCATAACATATTGCAACTGCCAATATTTTTCTATTTTTATATTCTTTTATAAACTCCTGTACATATTCTTTTTCTTTTATTTGACTTATAGCTGTTTCTGGAGTTTCATTCTTTTTAAGTTCAACGATTAAAGCTGCATCATTTTTTCTTCTTGGATGAAATGTAAAATCTGCATATCCTTTTCCACTTTTCTCTTCTCTTTCTACTCTATAGATATCTCTTGCCGAAAGATAAGCTAATGTAAGCACACAAGATAAACTATTTTCATCATTGTATTGTAGTATGGGTATTTCAGAATTATGAATATCATGAAGAATTGACTCTACAGTTTTAGTGTCCATATTCAGTGTTGCTTTTAACATTTTCTTTGAATTTTCTATTATCTCTGAAACATAACCAAAAGACTCATCTTTTAATGCTTTTTCAAACTCCTTCATAAGTTCTTTATTTGGTATTCTTAAATATCCATCATAGTGGGACAAAAAACCTAAAACTATCATCGCTGAATATATTTCTTCTTTTGTCCTTGGGGCTTTTTGACCTGCTCTAAATTCTTCATCTATTGTTATATCAACTTCCTCACCACTAACCATTTCTATAACATCGTCTCTGATTTCTAAGGTGTTATATTTTAAATATTCTGCTACTTCATCCATTTTGCCAGTATTTGTCCAATAACTTTCACAGTAATTATTTTGAAGTGCCTTAACTACTGAACGTGGGTTGTATATTTTAATTCCATTTGCTGTAAAATATCCGTTATACCAACTTTCAAGTTCCTTAAAACTTATTTCTTTATTTTTACTACATAAATCTATAACTTCTTTTTCTGTAAATCCAAAATACTCCCCAAATATTCTATCTTTTAGAAATGTATATTCATCAAACATATTAAGTGCTGACCCACTAGAATATTTTTTTATAGGCAAAACTCCTGTCATATACACAAGTGCTACATACGGCTGGTCTTTTAATAAATTTCTTAGAAACTCTAGGAAATCATTTTGATGTTCTTCGAAAAGGTTATTATTAAAAATGTAATCCCATTCGTCGAATATAAAAATAAATTTCTCGCCTGTATCATAAATCATATCTGGTATTGAAAAATATTTCCCCTCCCTTATCTTTGGACAAAACTTTTCAATATCACTTACTAAAGAATCCTTTATCATATTTATATAATCTTCATATCCGTTACACGTTCTAGGTAGTTTATTAAAATTTATATTTATAACATTGTATTTATTTATATGTTCCTTATAATTTTTAGTTTTACTTACTTTAAGATTATCAAAAATGTACCTTGAATCCACTGCTTTAGAATAATATGCTCCTAACATATCTACAACACTTGATTTTCCGAACCTTCTTGGTCTTGTTATACAAATATATTTACTTTTAGTAAATATTTTTTGATTAAGTAATCCGATTATTTCTGATTTATCTACAAAAAACATTTCATTAAAAAGTTCTTTATAATTTTCTAAAGGCTTATTAGTGTTTAGATATATCAACATTCTTCCCACCTTTCAATTAATCTATTTTATATTCTTTCCTTTTTTAATTAATATAAAGATTTAAGTATCCTTAGGCTATTTCACCTCATTAAGCATTTCAATTCCTTTGTATGGTTTTATTATACTTAAAAAATCAACCATCTTCAATGAGTATAGTTTTTTGTAAGTTGTCTTATTTTAATTAATCCCTCCTTAATTTTTTATGAACGCATTATATAGATTGTTCACAAGCAACTTCAAAAAAACTCGCATTAATTTACAACATAAGACTTGAAATACTTCTTTATCTCAATGTTTAATATAATTATAATTTAGGTTTATAACAAAATAAAAGAAAGAAGGTATTCATATGTCAATAACAGATAATCAAATTAAAGAATTAAAACGATTAAGAAAAGAACTTAATATATTCATTAACCCTTTACCAAAAACATATGAAGAAGCTGACAAATTAATTAAAGAAATATATGCTAATTGGGGAAAATAAAGACTATATCAAAGGAGTGTAAAATGTGAATAAAAAGAATGTAATTGTTGATATCGAGTATGTCGAAGAAGAAGTTTTGGGAATTGGAGATAAAGCAATCGCATACATGTTACCTAAATGTCCCACTTGTACGAACTATCCAACATACAATATAAATCCTTGTCCATTTTGCGGGCAATTACTAAAGTATCCGAAGCATGTAAAAGTTGAAGAATAAATAACAAGTATTTTTTATTAGATTTAAGGATAAAGATTTATGGAGGAAGTATTTTTTTGTCTCTTGAGCCTTTTTTCTTTATCCTTGAATCTTTTCAATCAACCTTTTCCCTTTGCCCTTAAATCTTTTTATCTCTTGTTAGGAATATTATAAAAATATAGAGGTGATTTTATACATGGATATGAATAAAGTTTTAGATTGCATGAAAAACGCCAAGGCTACAGATGTAGGAACGGCTTGTATGTATTATGTAGTAGAAAATTTTGAAAAAGAAGACAGAATACGAGCTGCTTATAATTTAATTCGCACTTTTGCAGTTGATTTTTTGTCTTTTGAGATGGATAAAAAAGAAAGAGAATCATTACTTTTAGCAGCAGAAATAATAAATAAGAAAAACAACTTGTATAAATATTAATAATAAGCCTTAACACTAAAAAACGTCCATATGGACGTTTTTTAACTTCAAAGTGGCGAAACACTATTTTAGGTATATTCAAGATTTAAGTATAGAGATTTATTTTTAGATTTAAGAATAAAGATTTATGAATTAAGTATTTTTTATCACTTGACCCTTTTTCCTTTACCCTTGAATCTTTTCAATTTAATCAATATTCGTCACATCAAAATCCCTTAAAACTGGTACATTCCTATATTCCTTATAATTGTATCGAGCAAGCATAGTACACGCTTCTGCTCTAGTTGCATTATTATTAAGTCCAAAACTACCATCTGGATATCCAGAGATTATTCCAAGAACATACACTTTTAATGCAATATCTTGTTGAGATTTAGTCATAGTCTCAAAATCAGTAATTTGATACTTAAATTCTTCCATATTTGATGGATATGATTCACTCATGGCTCTTGAAAACATTCTCGCCATTTCAAATCTAGTTATTGGTCTATCCCAATCACTCTTTGAAAACTCTTGAGCCTTAATTATCCCTAATTCTTGAGCCTTCTCCATAGAGTTCGTAGCCCAGTGTTCTCCTTTTTTAGCTGGAATAAATTCAATATTCATTTCTGACATTAGTACTTTTGTAAATTCGCATACACTCATATTTTTGTTAGGCTTAAAAGTTCCATCAGGATAACCCCCAACACTACCTTTTTCAACCATCTTATTTACGAATTTATAGTACCAATCACTATCCTTCACATCTGATAATTTAACAGGTGCAGCAATTGTAGTTGCAGAAAAGCTACAAAACATCCCTAATACCATTATCATCGTTATTATTGTTTTACAAAGTCTTTTTTTCATAATAAAATGCCTCCCTTATTTTTAGATTCTTGTTTTATTAGATTTAAGGATAAAGATTTATGAATTAAGTCTTTTCAATTGCTTGAACCTTTTTTTCTTTATCCTTGAATCTTTTTTATCTCTTGAACCTTTTCCTTTATCCTTAAATCTCAACATAAATAAATACCAAATATTGATACTCTATTAAGTATACAATGACAATTAATTTAGCTTCAAGTAAAAGTATTGAAATTTCGAAAAAATATTTCTATCCTAGCAAAAATAGCATACAAACTCTAGTAATTAACACTAGAGCTGTATGCACAATTTGGGAGAAATTAATCAAAAAAATTAAAATTACTAATGAGATAAGAAAGACAAATATGTTATATCTATTTATTCTTTTAAAAGTCAAGTTTAATTTCATTTTTTACAAAAAAATAGCTTTAGATATAAAATCTAAAGCTATTTGGGAAGAATTATTATGATAAATACACAAATTATAATAAATTAAAACCTCTTAATGACTTTAGTATTATGCTATATTACTAACTGCAAAATCAAGTTTTATTTCTAAATTTTCTATATATTTTTCTAATCTTAATAAAATAAACCCCAATACTATTACCCTCTATAGCTAAATTATCTAACAAAGTTGATATCACTGTAAAGAAAAGCAATATTATTAAACTTCCCAAAGCAAACTTAAACCATGTTTCCTTATAGCACCATAATTCTTCAACAGTTACAATATACATAACTCCAAAAACGAAATAATACACCCTTTTCAATCTATTCATATACCTTTCTTCATACCCCTTTACAATCGAGCTAAACAAAGCATTTAAAATCAAAATTAATGCTACAACCCACATTCCTTCTATAAACATCATTATATCCCTCCATCCTTTTTATAAATCCATTTATTTCTTTCAATATAAAAAATCATAGTCTATTATTTCAAGAAAAAAATCATCTCGTAATTTGAAATAGATATAATCATCTTTTATAATACCTTCATCTTATTACTTATCACTTAAATCTAACAAAAATGGAGGCGATGTTTATGAAAAATATAGATTTTGAAAATTATAGTGTTAGGGACTTTAGGAAACTTATTGTCTATCAAAAAAGTTTAGAATTATGCGATATCGTTCAAGAAATTATAAAGAAATTGCCTGGTGAACATAAATATATATTAAAAGACCAGCTCCTTAGAGCCAGTATGTCAATTCCTGCCAATATAGCAGAAGGAAACTCTGTAGCCATATATTCCAAGAAATATATTTCTTTCCTAATAAATGCAATCGGAAGCAATAATGAAGTTCTATCTCACGCAGATATCGCATTTCGATATAATTACATCACTAAAGAAGATTTTGACATGATTGAAAAATACAATCAAGAACTTAACAGAATGTTAGTTGGTATGATACGTAAACTTGGAAAACAGATAAAAGAAGGAGCATAATCTATGCTTCTTCTTTACATTTTCTTTCTGCTGAATATTTCATCAACAAATTACATATATTAGCTACTTCTTCAATATTGTTGTCCATATTAAATTCTAATAATGCACTTATTAAATTTATTATTGACTTTTTTACATTGAGTTCTACAACATTACCATTATAGATAAATCTGTTCCTTAGAATTAATTCCTCCAAAGTGGGAATAAACTCATTGTCATCTTCAGTCTTTATATTCAATAATTCATATATTGTAGTATCAAACGCTTGAGATAATGCCATTAATGTTTCGAGCGAAGGTGATTCTATTTGATTATTTAATAACCTGCTAATATAAGAAACCGAAAGTCCACTTCTATTACTGATTTCTTCTAGAGATAAGTTCCCATTTTCTTTGCGATATTTTAAAAATGTACTTATTGTACCTATTAATTCTTTATCTTTCATTAGTAAATACCCTCCATTTAGTATATTAGAGATAGGTTCTTGAATCAAGACTCCCTATTGTTTTGTGTACAGGGGATGTCTTAATCCTTTTTCCTTTCTCCATGTTCCTTCAATTTCAGGTATTCTAAATAAAGATAATTACTGCTTTCAAGAACTTTTTGACTTCATTCTCTCTTCCACATATCCTTTAGGAAAATCAAAAGTTACCTCACAATATCTCGTTCCCAATCGTTTCAATACATTATTTAAATGTTTCGCTTTCCTCTCATGTATATTTTCTGATTTTAAACATCTTTCTATTGAACTGGTATAATATACAAATTCATTTGTATCGGTTTTTATTTTTTGTTTTGTTAAATTTCCATCTTTATATACTGCTTTAATCACTTTTCTTATCTCATCTCTCATATGTCTCCAAATCTTCATATGTTCGTCTTCATGCTTATAGTAATAAATATTTTCTTCCATTTCCTCAAGCACCATTCTTAATGCCGAAACTTCCACCGCATACACTTCCAAATCAAATTCCTTACATTCATTAATATTATTCATTATATTCTCTCCTTCCTCATGAGCTAACACTTATATCTAATATTTCTACTTACCTTGATGTTTTTAGTATAACACATAGATTTTAGTGCTTATTTGGAGTAAGGATTTAAATAGATATTTTAAGAATTTTAACTTTATGTGTGTATAGGGAAAATTCCTTGAGCCATATTTCCTCTTTAATTCCTTAAGCCATTTTTATTATCTTTTTATCATGACTTTATTCTTTTAGTACAACTTTATTTGCTTTTTCACACAACATTATTATCCAATTACAAGCTTGAACCATTCCCCTTAAAAACTTGAGTCTAACTATGTATCCGTAAAAAAATCTCTTTCGCTTTCCCCTACCCCATCCAAATCGCTCAACCCCTTATTCCATCTATCTTTTCATCCATTTTTCTTTTTCTCATTGATTTTTCCAGTCAAAAAAAGTCTTTCGTTTTTCAGCCCTTTTTTCATCCACTTTTTTATCCATTTTATCTTCAATTCGTTAAAAAAAGTCGTTCGCTTTTGAGTGCCATGGAGCAGGAATTAAGGCTCAAGATTGGTTCCATTTATGTTTTCTACTTTTCTTTCTATTTTATTTCCATTTTTTCTCCCCGATGTCGTGAAAATAAAAAAGACACGTAACTAGATTTTTAATCTGAATTACGTGTCCTTAACGAACAAGTTTATTTTGCTCCGAAGAGATTTTTTTACAGCGAAAGAGATTTTTTTGCTAATACAGCTAGCTTTCATTTTTATGTTTTCATCATCTTAAATAAAAAAAGTCATGCAAATTTCAGCATTTCTGCCTCAAAACTTACATGACTCTTTATAATAAATTTATTTTGCTAACTCATCTGAATTTATATCCTTAAACTAAATTGCAAAATATTCCATAGAAATCATTTTATTTTTATTTTCTCACATAAAAATAAATCCGCAGCACTTCCATATAATGTAATTAATCTAACTCGTATAATTCTATAAAACCACTTCTAAACTATTTTAAATAATTTTATAATCCCATCCATCTTATATACATTAATCTATTAAACCCATTGAATCTACTATATAGCATTCACATAAAGAACATAAAGTTTTTTTATGAAAGATATTCCTTCTTAATCCATCGCCCTTACAATTTTTACCATGATTTTCGTTTCGTTTTTAAAATTATAGCCTTACCTTTTCCCTACTATGTGAGTTTAAAATAAACATTTTCATTTTCCCCCCTCTCAAACCCTGATTCTTTCGTTCCATTTTAAAATAAAGTCTTTTAATATGACGCTTTTTATTTTCCATTTTAATACAATTCAAATCCAAAACTTTATTTTATTTTAAAATAAACATTTTCATCTGTCATTATTCAATTTTTTAATTTTTAATTTTCTTTTCCATTTAAAAATCCATTTTTTCAGCTCTTATTTACAAAAATGCAACAACTCATCTCATTATAAATCCATTTATTTTTCCATTTTATTATCCATCAAAAGCCTCTATTTTAGAGAGGTTCAAGGGGTTTTCTATTCTAAATTCACAATACTTTCCCTTAAATATTTCAATAAAAAAAGAGAAAAGATTCAAGGCTTAAACCATGATTCTTTCCCCTTATTTATCAACGTGTATTTTCTATTTTTACTTCCATTTTTTTGCCCCTATATCAGACAAACTCTTTCATTACAAGACTTTATTTTAAAAATGAAAAGGGTTTGTTTTAATTAGACATATCTAAATGCATACAAACTTATTATTTACCTATTCATAGTTAAAATTAGTATTTATATATGATATTATATTATAAACCCTCAATGGGTCATTCACTATAAAATCATAATAGTTCTTACTCTTAACAGTAACACTTACTACAAGATTTTCGTTTTTCTCTCTAATAAGAATATTCCCCGATTCACCATTTAATCTTAGTTGAATATTTTTATATACATCTTCATCCATACTATCCTCTTCTATATCATGCTCCATTTCTTCTGGCAAATTTGATACAATTACTTCTTGCAGTATCTCAACTTTAGTTTTTAACTCTTCAACTTGTAAAAAGTTTATACCTGTTATTAATCTATTAAGTTCACCATCTTCATCTTTGCATAAATCATTTACCTTTTTTATTATATTCTCAATTTGAGTTAATTCTCTTTTTATTCTTCTTATATCTGGTAACTCTTTTTTCTTTGATTGTAAGTTTTCATTAAATTCCATTATATTCTCTTTTGCATTCAATATTATTTTTAACATATTCTGTTTTCTATCTATCAAATTTTTTCACCCCTTATTATGTATATTAATAAGGAGTTAATTTATACTTAATTTAAGTATTTGAATATACTACTCTAATAATTACTAAAAATTTTAGTATTAATAAAAAATAAAATGCATTGGTGATATCAAATTAATCTTATCTTCCAATGCATTATTTTATGACTTTATTGTCCTTTATTAAATATCAATTTCATCTACTTCTTGCAATATATCATATAGTTCGTCATAATCATCTACCTTAAAATTAATATCTTGGCTCATTAATTCATCTATTAATTCTTCCTTTTCTTCGTCACACATATCATATGCTTTTATTTCCTTTATAACATTCCTTGTTCTATATGCTCTGCATTCCCCTTCATCATAACCAATCATAAAACAAATTTCACTTCTTTTTTTAGGTGATAAATCCTCATAGTCAAACCCTTCACCTTCACAATATTCAGCTATTTTTTCTTCATAATATTCATCTAAAGCTCCTATAACATCCTCTTTACTATCCAAACCTATAACTTTGTCATCTGATAAAAAAACAATAAACTTTAACATAGAACTCACTCCTTAATTATTTTATAGTAATCTTTCTATGTTTAAATAGTATCATGCCTTTTAAATTTTGTACCACGACACTTTTTAAAAAACAAATTCACTAGTTAATAATTACATTAAACTTATTATCTTATTAGCAATAGCAATTTGTTCATCTGTTCCTTTTAATTCTATAAAATAATCTTCAAAATTATATAGTCCCTTAAATTCATTTTTTATTTTTTCTGCATAACTACATTGTTCTTCTATATCATAGCTTTCGACAATATAAATTGAGTATCCGATTAATAAAGTATATAGTCTCTCAATCAAATGCGATAATTCTGAATATAGTACATCATACTGGTCAACAGATAAATCAAAAAATAATTCTACATATTTATAAACATTTTTTATATCAGGTATTTTAAAAAATAAACTTAAAAAAGTAAAAAAAGTCTCTTTATTTTCTTCAATTGAGTAGCTCTTATCATTTACCAAAATTATAATTTTTTTTAATAATTCAAAATGATTTCTTCTCTCAAACTTATAATATCTAAGATTTTTATATTCATCATTAGAATTGCTTATTTCTGTTCTTGCTAAATTTACATATTCCCTAAATTCATCAAAGTTTAATTTCGAAAATTTATTGTTTCTTATCTTCTTTAAAATTGGATTATCATAGTATTTTAATAAAAATTCTAATTCATTAATTTGCTCTGAAGCTAAATGATGACCTTGTCTATTATTTATATTATTTCTACCAAACTTATGACTTTCATTATATATTTTATTATTCTTGTTAAATTCTACCCATCTTCTCTCAAGTGTTCTTTTAGTATTTATATTTAATTCTATTTTCTTTTCTTTACTAAGACCATTATAGTATTTTTCAATACTTATATAATTACTTTCTTTTAAGCTGTTTTTTGTACATAAGAACCCTAATATATAAAAACTTCATATATTCTTTTAAACTTTCAGAGCCAATGTAAAATTTACCTTTTATAAACTGTGAGATACTATCATAAACATACTCTATTATACTGTCAACCTCTATATTTTTAGATAATATGTGTTTTTCTTTTAATTCCATATCCTTAGGTAAATTATAATATTCCCTCAACACTTCAAATTTTTCACCATTATGTAAATACATATACTCACTCCTAATCTCATTGTTTCCATTATAAAAAATAAATTTTTCCAATATTATTATAATAAATATAAACCAAAGTTTTATTTTATACAACATTAAAATTTAAAATTATTTAATGATTAATTTATTCACTTGTTCCTCTATAATTTTTCTAATTTGCCCCTTCTTAACCCCTCCAAATCCCGCATACAACTGAACCTTATAAGGAATTATCTTCATCTCTTTTTCCATCATCTCATGGATAGCCCATTTAATCTTCCTTATTCTATAACTCTCAATATCCTCTTTAATCTCTTCAATATATTTATGAGTCTTAACCAATTTCTTATTATTAAACCGCGTATTGAAGCCTAACTTTCTTCGTATAGTGGCTTTGCATATTCTTACAGGCTTACTTTCTTGATTCAGTAACTGCTCTATTACCTTTTTAGACAGTTCTAAAGATTCTTCATCTCTCTTTTCCAATCAATTAAATTAGGCTTTTCTTTTTAAGCAAAGGAGATAACTGTTCATACCATTTCTTTCCTAGCTAATAAAAAAGTTACATAGAAAGGATACATAGTATAATTTTTAATAATTAAATCTTTCGTATTTCTTGATATATAAGGTAGATTATTTCGATATCTTTTATGTGTAGTGAAAATAAATAATAGCTTTATATAGAAGCATAATAACTCGTATCCTTTTGCATTTTTATTTTTATCATTTTAAATTCATTAAAGGGCTTGTCTTAACAGACATCCTTACAATTTTTCTATCTTCCATAGATTGTAAGTATCTTTTAGTTATAGATATATCTTCATGCCCTAAAATACGACTCAAACTATATACATCAAGTCCGTTCTGCAAACTCTTTTGTGCAAAGTAATGTCTACAAGTATGTGGAGAACATCTTATTTCATCTCTAACTTTAGCTCTTTCTCCTGCTAGTTTTACAATTCTTTCTACAGCTTCAATCGTAAGTGGTTTACCCGTTCTACTTAAAAAATAGTTATCATACTTTATATTTTTATACTTGAAGTAAAATTCTTTTATTCTTTCATACTTAATCATATATTTTTTTAGATATGGACTTATAGCAACGTACCTTTCTTTGTTTCCTTTTCCTTGAATCAATATATCCATTTCCTTTATATATTTATTTGTAATACAACACAACTCATTATTTCTGATTCCTGTATCAAATAAAAATGCAAGAATTGTAGCATTCCTCACTTCTAAATAACTTGAATGTCCATATACTTTCATCATATTAACAACTTCATCATCTGAAAAAGTTTCAATCATAACCTTCTTTTCTCTTTGCCAGGGGACTTTATCACAAATATTTTTTACTACATAATCCTCTGAAATAGCATATCTAAAATAAGACCTCAAGCATTTCAATATACTATTTATATATGTTTCAGATAAATCTTTTTTCATCAAAAACTTGAAATACTGTTTGATATGTTGATGTCTAATTTCTTCTATATCTTCAATATCATATTCTTCTTTTAAAAAATCTAAGAATAAAGATATATTTATTCTATAAGTTTTTATAGTTCTTTTTGATAACTTCCTTATTTCACAATCAAAAATATATTCCTTTAAAACATCTTTTGCATACAAAAAATCACCTTCCTCTACAGACATTTTGATACATGTCCATATAAAAAGGTGATGTTCATAGTGTATATCCTTAACTCAAAATCAAAAACTTAAATGTATATCATCAACCATAAAAAATTGTGATGTATACCATCATAGAACATGATGTGCTAATCCGTTAAACCGTTGGAATTTAAACGTTTCTACTCCATTTCCCAGTTGTGATACACTTCTTGTATATCATCGTCATCTTCCATCATATCTATCATTTTATTCATAGCCTTAACTTGCTCTTCAGATTCAAGTTTAGTTGTAGTTTGAGGAAGCATTTTTACATCTGCTGATATAAATTCATATCCTTTTTCAGCTAACGCATCTCTTACTGCATTAAAATCTTCTGGAGCTGTTATTATTTCAAAACCATCTTCTTCTGTTATAAAATCTTCTGCTCCAGCTTCAAGTGCTACATCCATTAATTCTTCTTCATCTACACCTTCATTTCCAATCATTATTTGACCTTTTCTATCAAACATAAATCCTACACAACCTGAAGTTCCTAGATTTCCACCATTCTTATCAAAATAGTATCTTACATTTCCAGCTGTTCTATTTTTATTATCAGTTAAAGCTTCTACAATAACTGCAACTCCACCAGGTCCATATCCTTCATATACAACAGCTTCATAATTATCTCCATCAAGCCCTCCTGTACCTTTTTTAATAGCTCTTTCTATATTATCATTAGGCATATTATTTGCTTTAGCTTTGTCTATAGCTGTTTTTAGTGCTGCATTGTATT
>NZ_FRAE01000075.1 GCF_900142235.1 Tepidibacter formicigenes DSM 15518
TACCTTATCTTACTAGAATTTTAACCGTAGCAGATAGCTTTGATGCTATGACTTCCAATAGACCATATAAAAGTAGAAAAAGCTATAATGAAGCTATAGAAGAATTAAAAAAATATAGCTCTATTCAATTTGATTCTGCAATAGTAGATGCTTTTATAGAAGTAATAAATATAAATAAGCATGTTTTTGAGAAAGTTAGGTAAAATCACATAAAATATAAGTTTTTATAACGAATAGGAAATTATAATCCTTTTGAATTGTGGATAAATATAAATTCCGTTATGAGTTTTAAGCAACGGAATTCGTTAGAATTCGTTGGCGCCATGAAATTTTAAAAAAGTCTACATTGTAAAATTTTTAGAATAAAGACTTTTTTATAATTAAAATGTATAACCCTCTTTGAATTGTCAATAATGAAAATAGATATAATTTAAAGGGGGGTTTTTTTATGAAGAGATTGTTTTCTTTTGCAATAATAATGGTTTTATTATTAAGCATAATATCTTATGCTCAACAAAATCAAAATGGATATGATAAGATAGTAGATGCCTTTGAAAAAACAGATTCTAATTTTGAAAGCTATAATATTAATGGACATGCACAAATAGATGATAAATTTTTAAGTTTTGAGGAAATGAATGATATAGCTAACAAAATAAATGAAAGTTTAGGAATTGATATTAGTAATTTAGAATATACAAAAACTGAACAAGATAATTTTAGACAAGTATATACTTATTCAAAAAATATGGATAGTCATGGTGTATCAGTAATAATAGAAAGTGAAAAATGTGAAAATGTGGAACAAACACATATTATAGTTGACATTAATAATAATGAAGTGTATAAAGATATAGTAGAGAATTATACAAAATTAAAAAATATTTTAAAAAATTATTCTAGTAATTTAGATTTATATTCTTGTATTATAGGATATTTTGAAGAAAAAGTGGATAAAAAATGCTATAATAGTATAGCAAAGAATATATTTTCTGATTTAAATGCTGTTAAGAAAGAAGAAATACAAGATGAGAATATGTTATCGGTAACGGGATATACTAGTGATTTGAACGAGTATATAGCTTATGGAGGAAATAAAGTAAATTTAAATGTTTCTTTAAGATATAGTGAATACGAAGATAAGACTTTTGTTTACATAGGTACACCACTTATAGTATTAGAATATTAGGAAAGGACTGAAAATAGGTGACAAAAATAGTAGTTAGAAAAAGCAAACCTTTAAAAGGTTATGTAAAAATAAATGGAGCTAAGAATGCCGTACTTCCAATTATAGCAGCAACATTACTAGCTAAAGATAAATCTGTAATTAAAGGAGTTCCAAATTTAAAAGATGTACATGTTATATCTGATTTATTAAGGCATTTAGGAGCAAAAGTAGAGTTTAATGAAGATACACTTATTGTAGATGCTAGTGACATAAAAACATGTGAAGCGCCATATGAACTAGTTAGAAAAATGAGGGCTTCTTTTTTAGTAATGGGACCACTTCTAGCTAGGTTCAAGAGTTCAAAGATATCAATGCCTGGAGGATGTGCTATAGGAACAAGACCAATTGATCTTCATCTGAAAGGATTTAAATCTTTAGGAGCTAATATCGAAATGGACCATGGCTTTGTGGAAGCAAAGGCAGATAAATTAGTTGGAACTAAGCTGTATTTAGATTTTCCATCTGTTGGAGCTACAGAAAACATAATGATGGCAGCTGTTCTTGCAGAAGGTACTACTATAATTGAAAACGTTGCAGAAGAACCTGAAATAGTAGATCTTGCTAACTTTTTAAATGAAATGGGAGCTAATATAAAGGGAGCAGGAACTAATACTATAAGAATAAAAGGGGTACAAGAACTAAAAGGAGCTGTTCATACTGTAATTCCAGATAGAATAGAAGCAGGAACTTACATGGTTGCAGCGGCTATTACAAAAGGAGATGTAGTAGTAGATAATGTTTTAATTGATCATTTAAAGCCAACAATTGCAAAGCTTAGAGAAGTAGGATGTGAAGTTTATGAAATGGAAAACTCAGTTAGAGTAGTAGGGCCAAAGGAAATCAAAGCTACAGATATAAAGACTTTACCTCATCCAGGTTTTCCAACAGATATGCAATCTCAATTTATGGCACTTTTAAGTGTTGCAAAGGGAACCGGTGTAGTAATAGAGACTGTATTTGAAAATAGATTTATGAATGTAGCAGAGCTTAACAGAATGGGAGCAAATATAAAGATAGAAGGAAGAAGTGCTGTAGTTCAAGGAGTAGAAAAACTTCAAGGGTCAACTGTAAATGCTACAGATTTAAGAGCTGGAGCTGCATTAATACTTGCTGGACTTGTTTCAGAAGGAGAAACTATAATAGGAGAAACTCATCATATTTATAGAGGGTATGTAGATATAGACAAGAAATTAAGAGCGTTAGGTGCAGATATTGAAGTAATATCGGAATAATAATTTAACTTTAAAATATGAATAGGAATAATAAGACAAGGGTTCTCATAAACTTTATTGATAAAACAATCTAAGGAGGAAAGTTTATGAAAAACCCTTTTTTTATTCTACTGTATATCTTCTTTATAATTATAATACTTCCAGTACTTTTAACTATAGGAATATATAAAGATAATATATTTAAGGAAGAGGTTGTTCAAAATAAAAAAATTGAATCTTTAAATATAAAAGTTTACAATAGTAAAGAGGATAAAGTTGAAACTATGAATTTAGAGGAATATTTATATAATGTTGTAGCATCAGAAATGCCTGCAACTTTTAATGAAGAAGCTTTAAAAGCCCAAGCCATAGCTGCAAGGTCTTATGTTTTTTATAAAATGGAAAATGGAGGAGATAAAATACCTCAACATAAAGGTGCAGTTGTATGTACAGATCATAATCACTGCCAAGAATATTTAACTATCGATCAACTTAAAAAGGCTCATGGTCAAGATTGGATGGAAAAACTTTGGCCTAAAATAAAAAAAGCTGTTGATGATACAAGAGGAAAGGTTTTGGTATATGAAGGAAAAACAATTCAACCTTTATATCATTCTACTAGTGGAGGAAAAACTGAAAATTCAGAGGAAGTATTTAGTGCAAAGCTTCCGTATTTAAGATCGGTTGATAGCCCATATGAGCAAGGCTCTCCTAAACTTGTTTCGAATGTAAAAATTAGTAAAAATGATTTTGTCAATAAATTTAAAAGTAATGATATTGTAATATCAGATAATATAAAAAAAGACATTAAGATACTATCTAGAACAGAAGGGGGATCTGTAAAGGAAATAAAAGTAGGAAACAAAGTCATAAGAGGTAGAGATGTAAGAAAAATACTTAATTTAAATTCATCTGATTTTGAAATAAAAGTAAGTGATAATTATGTAAATATAATAACTAAGGGGTATGGCCATGGCGTAGGAATGAGTCAATGGGGAGCAAATGGTATGGCAAATAAAGGATATAAATATGATGAAATTTTAAAGCATTATTTTAAAGGAGTTAAGATAGAAAAGAAATATTAAGAAGAAGGACCACAAATGTCCTTCTTTTTTTTGTATATAATTTTAAAATCAGGAAAGAATATAAATGGAGGTGGAAATGATGGAAAATAATAATAAAAATAAAGGCAAAAAATTATTAGAAAGAGATGGCTTTTATTTAGTGTTATTTTTATGTGTTTGTTTAGTAGCACTTACAGCAGTATGGGTTACTAAGAATAGTATCGACAATTTAGCAACAGAAGACGGATTTGTAAATTATGAGCATGGAGAGTTGATAGATGAAAGTGATGACAAAGTAGCTAGCAATGGAGAAGATGAAATTCATTTAATAAAAGATAATGAAAAAGTTGTTCCTACTTCTACAAGCTCTCAGCAAAATTTAGCTAAAGCAAAAGAAAAATTAGCAAAAGAAAATGAATCCAAAAATCAGCTTGCAGCTAAAAAGGAAGCTGTTAAAATTAATGCCATTATGCCAACTGAAGGTGAGTTAATCAGAGACTATTCTGATACTGAACCAAGTTATTCTGTTACTTTAGACCAATGGGAGTTACATAAAGGTATAGATATAAAAGCAGATAAAGGAACTCCTGTAAAAGCTGTTATGAACGGAGAAGTTTTAGACGTTGCTAAAAATGAAAGAAACGGTGTTACTGTAAAGATAAAGCATGAAGGGAATTTAGTTACTGTATATAGCAATTTATCATTAGATACAATTGTAGAAAAAGGACAAAAGCTAAATCGTGGAGATGTAATAAGTAGTGTGGGAAATACTTCAATAGTTGAAAGTAAAGAAGGCCCTCATTTACATTTTGAAGTTTTAAAAGATGGAAAAAATATAGACCCACTTTCTATAATAAATTCAAATTAATATTAATAGAACAGGCTTAACCTTAAAATAAGGTTAAGCCTGTTCTATTTTTAATGAAAAATTCATATATATGAGTAAGATTATCTCTTTAAGGAGGGGGAGATTTGAAGGCTTATATAGAAGAAAGGGCTATAGTTATTGCTAAATACATTTTAGAAAAAGAAAGCACAGTAAGAGAAACAGCAAAAACATTTGGAGTAAGTAAAAGTACAGTACATAAAGATGTTACTGAAAGATTAACTTCCATAAATCCATCTTTAGCTAAAAAGGTAAAGAAAGTACTAGATAAAAATAAATCAGAGAGACATATAAGAGGAGGCATGGCAACAAAATTAAAATATGAAAGTGATTAAATGAATGTAGGTAAAAAATACCTACATTTTTTCTTGACTAAAACAAATTTTTTGTATATTTTTGTAGAAGGAGATAAAGTAAAATAATTACAAACAAAAGATAGGGGAGATATTAAATGGTTAGAGCAGATATAGGTATAGATTTAGGAACAGCAACAGTTTTAGTATACGTAAAGGGAAAAGGAATAGTGCTACAAGAACCATCTGTAGTTGCAATAGATAAAAAAAAGAATAAAGTTTTAGCCGTTGGTGAAGAAGCAAGAAAAATGATAGGAAGAACACCTGGAAATATAGTTGCTATAAGGCCATTAAAGGATGGGGTAATATCTGATTATGATGTTACAGAGAGAATGCTTAAGTATTTTATAGATAAGGTATTGGGAAATAAAGGGTTTTTTAAATTTTTTAAACCTGAAATAATGGTTTGCGTACCATCAGGAGTAACAGAAGTAGAAAGAAGAGCAGTAGAAGATGCGACAAAGCAAGCTGGGGCTAGAGATGTACATATAATAGAAGAGCCAATAGCTGCAGCTATTGGAGCTGGACTCGATATATCTCAGCCAGAAGGACACATGGTTGTAGATATAGGTGGAGGTACAGCTGATATAGCAGTTATATCACTTGGAGGAACGGTTGTCAGTACTTCTATAAAAGTAGCAGGAGATAAATTTGATGAAGCAATAGTAAAATACATGAGAAAGAAACATAGTTTGCTTATAGGAGAGAGAACGGCTGAACAAATTAAAATAAATATAGGAGCAGCATTTTCTAGAAAGCCAGAAGTTACAATGGATGTAAGAGGAAGAAACTTAGTATCAGGACTTCCTATAACGATAAAAGTATCTTCATCAGAGATGTTTGAGGCTTTAGAAGAAAGTGTTACTCAAATAGCAGATGCAGTTCACAGTGTGCTTGAAAAAACTCCACCAGAGCTTTCGGCGGACATAAGTAATAAAGGAATAATTATGACAGGGGGAGGTTCTCTTATTTGGGGACTTGATAAATTAATACAAAAAAGAACTGGGATAAAAGTAAATATAGCAGAAGATGCTATATCATGTGTGGCAAAAGGAACGGGAGATGCTTTAAATTCTTTAAAAGTTCTAAAAAAAGGAGGAACGTTTAAATTTAGAAAATAATTCAAAAAAATTTATGTATTTTAAATTAAACTTTTCCTACATAAATGCCGAAATATAAAAAAGATAAAGAAAAATTTTTTGGAGTGATAATATGTTTAGAGGCCTTTATACTGTAACATCTGCAATGCAGACTAATCAGAAAAAACTAGATGTAGTTACTAATAACATAGCAAATGCTAATACTAATGGTTTTAAAAAAGATGTAGTAATTTCAGAAGCTTTTCCTGAAAAGTTAATTAGTAAAATAAACCCAAAGTTACCAAGTAATCCAAATAATAAAGGTAGCTTAGAAGTTAAAAGAGATGGTGAAGGTTTTTTTGTTACAACACCTAAAGGCTTTTTTACTGTAGATAGTCCAATGGGAAAAAGTTATAATAGATCATTAAGATTTGCTGTAGATGAGCAAGGTTATTTAAAAACATATACTAGAGATATAAATAAAGGAGTAGACACAACTACTGGATTTTATGTTCTAGATTCAAATGGAAATAAAATACAAGCTCCTAACAATAATATAGAAATTGATAAAGCTAATGGTAATATTTTATCAAATGGACAAGTAATAGGAAATTTAATATATAATCCACATAAAAATGTTATAGGGACTATAAATGGAGGATTAAGACTAGATAGAATTCAGACTAATTTTAAATCAGGACAATTAATACCAACAAATAATAAATTAGATTTTGCTATAAAAGGTGATGGATTTTTCAAAATACAAACTCAAGATGGAATAAGATACACAAGAGATGGATCTTTTTTAACTAATAATAAAGGAGAATTAATTACTCAAGATGGAAATTATGTACTTGGAAAAAATGGGACAATAACAATAGATAAAGATTTTAAGGTAACAGCAAAGGGTGAATTATATATAGATGATTCCTTTGTAGATCAGCTTGATATAGTTAATGTTTTAAATGTAAATGTTTTAAGAAAAGAAGGAAATAATCTCTATAAAGTAGAAGAAAATGTAAATCCTAATGAGCAAGAATTTAAAGGAGAACTACTTCAAGGAAGTTTAGAAGGATCTAATGTGAGTTCAATAAATGAAATGGTTGATATGATTACTATATTAAGAGAATATGAAAGTAATCAAAAAGTTGTAAAGGCATATGACGAAATGTTAGGCAAGGCTGTAAATGAAATAGGAAAAGTTTAATTGGAGGGATAAATTATGATGAGAGCTCTTTGGACAGCTGCAAGTGGAATGAAATCTCAACAGCTTAATATAGATACTGTATCAAATAACTTAGCTAATGTTAATACAACTGGATATAAAAAGCAAAGAGTAGAATTTAAAGATCTTTTATATGAAAATGTAAAAAAATCAAATATAATACAAGGGCAGGGAAGTCCATCAAATTTGCAAATAGGTCATGGGGTTATGTTAAGTGCTACAAGTAGAATATTCGAAAATGGGACTCCAGATAGAACGGATAATCCAACGGATTTTGCTTTAAATGGACAAGGCTTTTTTGCAGTTGAAACTCCATCAGGAGAAAAATTTTATACAAGAGATGGGTCATTTAAGTTAAGTGTAGATGAAGATACTAAAAAGCTTGTAACAAGTGAAGGATATACAGTTTTAACTGAAGATGATGATGAAATAGTAATGGAAAATGGATATACAGATTTTAATATAGATGAAGATGGCCTTATAACTGTTAAAAATGAAGATGGAGAAGTAGAAGAATTAGGAAGAATAAAAATAGTTGAATTTTTAAATCCAGATGGATTAGAAGCAATGGGGAGAAACTTTTTTAAAGCAACTAATGCTTCAGGAGAAGAAATAGTGCTAGAAGATGAGAATAGAAATACTAAAGTATTTCAAGGGTTCTTAGAGTCGTCTAATGTTCAAATTGTAGATGAAATGATAAAAATGATTACAGCTCAAAGAGCATATGAAATAAACTCTAAAGCTATTCAAACATCAGATGATATGCTTCAAATGGCAAATAACCTAAGAAGATAGGTTGGGTGATGTAAATGCAGGTAAATAATAGAAATTTGGATATTTTAAAAAGTAAGGTTAAAAATAATAAAGATGATAAAGAGCTTATGAAAACCTGTAAAGAGTTAGAAGCTGAGTTTGTGAAAATAATGTTTAAAGAAATGAAAAAAACAGTACCTAAAGATTCATTAATGCAAAAATCTTCAGGTAGAGAAATATTTGAGGACCTTTACACAGATGAATTAGCAAATAAAACGTCTAAAGATTCCTCTTTAGGTCTTGCCAAGCTTATATATGAACAATTTACTAAAACAAATATAAAGAGATAGACTATTAAAGTCCAATGTTGTTTTTAAACAATGTTAGGACTTTTTTTGTAATTTAAGCAACGGAATCGATAGATTCGTTGGCGACATGAGCCATGCGCTAGCATGAAGCGAATTTTTTGTTTACTTATTTTATATATAAATGATATACTAAAAATAGTAATTAGTACTAGATAATAAAAGGAGGTTTTAAAGGGTGCTTAATATAGATCAAATTAAAGAGCTAATACCCCATAGATATCCGTTTTTATTAGTTGATAAAATAGTAGAATTAGAAGAAGGGAAAAAAGCTGTTGGAATAAAAAATGTAACTGCAAATGAGCCATTTTTCCAAGGTCATTTTCCAGATTATCCTCTAATGCCAGGAGTTTTAATAGTTGAAGCCATGGCTCAAGTAGGAGCTATAGCCATGATGAGTATTGAAGAAAATAAAGGAAAACTTGGAGTATTTACAGGAATAGATAACGTAAGATTTAGAAAAGAAGTAAGACCTGGAGATACACTTAAAATGGAAGTTGAGCTTATTGCAATGAGAAGAGGAATAGGAAAGGCTGAAGCTAAAGCTTACGTTGGAGAAGATTTAGTTTGTAGCGGAAATTTAATGTTTGCATTAGTATCAAAACAATAAAAAAGTCCTATACTATTTTAATTGAATCAATTAAAATAGTATAAGGACTTTTTTACTTATTAATTGTGAGGTGAGATGATGAATTTTATTTCTACATTTAATCAAATATTTATGTTATTTACTTTAATACTTTTAGGTTATATTTCAAATAAAAAAGGAATTATAAGCCAATCATTAA
Source organism: Tepidibacter formicigenes DSM 15518 (assembly GCF_900142235.1). Lineage (GTDB taxonomy): Bacteria > Bacillota > Clostridia > Peptostreptococcales > Peptostreptococcaceae > Tepidibacter > Tepidibacter formicigenes. The sequence goes on from NZ_FRAE01000075.1 coordinate 8,953, forward strand.
ATAAAGAACTAAGTAATGTTATACTTTACATAACACTTCCAGCACTTGTAATAAAATCCATGCAATATGACTTTTCAAAAGATATGATTGGTAAAAGTATAAAAATAGTATTGATATCCGTATCTATATACTTAATAACAATAGTTTTATCTTATTTAGTTGTTAAATCATTAAAGCTTGAAGGTAAAATAAAGGATATTATACAATTTTTACTCATATTTCCTAATGTAGGGTTTATGGGGTATCCAGTTATTAGTTCTATTTATGGTGATTCTGGAGTTTTTTATACAGCACTATTTAACATGCCGTTTAACATATTAGTATGGACTATTGGTGTAATAATAATGTCTAGAAGTTCTAGAGAAGAAAGCAGTATCAATATTAAAAAGATATTTCTTAATCCAGGAGTATCTGCACTTGTAGTAGGGTATACATTGTTTTTACTATCAATAAAGCTTCCAAGACCTATTTATGATTTATTAAATATGTTAGGCTCAGCTACAACTCCGATGGCTATGATTGTAGTAGGCTCAATATTAGCCCAGTCTAAAATACAAGATGCATTTAAAAACAAATATTTACTTATAGTATCCTTCTTAAGACTTTTATTTATACCCTTTGGAATATATATTGTTTTAAAAAATGTATTCTCTGTAGATGGATTAGTACTAGGAGTTACTTGCGTAATACCTGCTATGCCTTGTGCTGCCAATGCAGCTATATTTGCAACTAGATTTGATAATGATCATATCTTAGCTTCTCAAGGTGTATTTATAACTACTTTATTTTCCATAATTACTATACCTATTCTTGTAGTTATGTTGCAAGCATAATAGAAGTTGCTATTATTTCAGACATTTCAACTACAAAATTAAGTCTTATATTACTGAAAGAAAATTTACTATCTTCATCAATTTTATCTACTATAGCAACTACAGAATAGTTTCCTATTTTAGGGAGGGTTTTTCCAACTCCTTTTCCAGGATGTATAGGACCTTTTCTGATTTGTATATTTCCTATGTTATTTTTTTCACCTAAACAAGCATCTATTGCTATAAAAGTAGCATTAGGATGCTTTTTTCTTACGCAATCTAAAGATTCATATATATTTAAAGCATGAATAGGTTTATCTAGAGTTCCATATACAGGGTATTTATAATCGCTGTTTTTTAGCATAGTTCCAACTAGGGGACCTAGAGAATCACCTATGCATCTATCTGTTCCTATACAAATTATTACGGTATTATCGTTTATTATAGTTTTTAAAAGTTCCGTTAGAACATGTATAACATCTTCTTCTTTATAATTTACTTTAGCCAAATACACAGATAGCACCTCCTAGTTAAGTATATGGAGAAGGTACTAAAAATATGAAAAAAGCCCCGATAGTGGGGCCTTAAAAATTATTTATCAAGTATGTTTTTATAGGTATATTTAATCTCGTCATCTTTAATATTTATTAAAAGATATTTATAGTCATTTAAAAAATCATCTTTATATACATTTTTATAATCTGGAATACTTATATATCTAACATTTCCTTCAACTATTTGAGAAAATTCATTTCCTTTATATATAACATAAATATTTTTTTCAAATCCTTTTTCATATAAAGTCTTTTTAAATGTTTCAATCTCATCCTTTAGTTTTAAAGAGTCTTTTGAGTTAAGCACTATAAAAATGTTATCTAAAGAAGTATCAAGAGAATTCTTTAGAAAGTCCCACTGACCTTTTATTTTATAAAATCCTCCATTAGAGCTGTCTAAAGATATTATAAGGTTATTATCTACTATGTTGCTAGAGTAGGATTTTTTAAAGCTTGATTTAGTTTTATTTAAATTAGATTCAAAATTAGAGTTTAAGTTTCCAATAAAAACTACAGTATCAGAATTTTTTTCTAGCTCTTTTTTGTATTTTACATGTATTAGTTTATCAAGAAGTCTATTATTCTTAATACTCATATCACCTAAAAATGCAATATTAAATCCATCTTCAGGTAAATTTTCTACTAAATTTGAATCTGTATTTTGTTTTTCAACTATATCTATAGGAATAGATACTTTTTCACCTTCATAGCTTACAGTTATAGTTCCTTTTCCACCACTAGTTGGAATGAATACATTTTTATCAAAGCTTCCCTCAATACCTGAAATATCAAAGTTAATATCATCAATAGGTATATTTATTGGATTATAATCAGAGTCAAATGTACCTATATTTATTTTAAATTCATCTCCTACGTATCCAAAGTTTTTATCTAAGTAAGCTTCTATATTAGAAAAATCTCCTTTTTCTCCTATATTTTTAATAGCTAGAGAGTTCACTATAGGTCTTTCCTTACCTCCTACAAGAGTATTAACTATATCGTTTTTTACGATAAGCTCTGTAGATCCCCCTCCATCAAATAGCATAGCATCTTTGCATCCTAAAGACTTCATATAATGAGCAACGTCGTTTTCATCCATTCCTATAACATTAGAAAGTCTGCCATCTACTGTGAATAAAATCAACTTATTATCAGGAGTGATACCTACAGCAGACCTCTGACTTTTACCTTTTACCTTTTGTGTTGGAGGATAGATTTCACCATCTTTTAATATTAAGCTGCCTCCTCCCAAAGCGAGGTCTATATTATTATAATCAAGATTAAATGTAGAGTTTATTTTAATTTCATCACCTACATTAAAATTATCTCTAAGAACTAAACCGTTATTTCCTCCAGCTACTATTATATATCCATTTTCAGGGATAGGAATTGAAGGTTGTCCATACCTTACTTCTTTTACTACATTATCTTCAACTACAACTTCACATAGGTCATAATAAGTATCATTTGCTCCTGGAGAATTTTTTATATATTCATTAGTGTAAACAACTATATTTGCAAAATATTGACTAGGCTTATTTATAGCTGCAATATTTATTGTGTTATTTGTAGTTGTATTAGATATACTAACATCAGGTTTTAGATAAGTTAAAAATATATTATTATCTATATCTTTTAAAAATGAAGCATATTTATTAACTTCATAATGAGGATTTGAAAGTACTTTTCCATCCTTTACAATAGGGCCAAGTGAAAATGAAGGATTTGACATACTGAAAAAATCACCATTTATAGCAGCTAAAACATTATCTTCATTTTTTACCATATCACTTACTTTTTGTCTTTTAGTAAATCCATCTTTATTAAATAAAATATCTAGTTTTACATTTGGATCATTTAAATCTATTACAACTAAGTTTACATTTTGTATACCATCTTCTGTAAATGTATATATATTTTTGTATTTTACTCCTTTAGATAAATTAATTTCACTTTCTTTTTGATTTATAATGCTGTTGCCAAAAATATTTATAGAAGATGAAAATACCAAAAATCCAGTTAAGATGAAACTTATAAGTTTTTTATTCAAAAAAATCTCCCCCTTTCTTAACAAGGAATAGCTCGTTGCAGAACTCTACAACTCGCATAAATACTACATTTAAATTTATAGAAATGGCTAAGTTTCCCCCATTTTGGGTATATATACATTAACTAGATGTGTATAACTCAAAATGAAAAAAGGAGGAAAAACTTATGCCAGTTCAAGCTAAACAATTAAACTTTTCTAATATTTCTTCTGATTTTGAAAAGTTTTTTAATCAAAATCAATACAATTTACTTTCTATGTTAAATCATTTTTTTGATATTAGTGATTTCATCCCACTTTCTTTTTATCAAAAATATTATTCTAATTTTG
>NZ_FRAE01000035.1 GCF_900142235.1 Tepidibacter formicigenes DSM 15518
ACCTTTCGGTATGTTATCCATGTGTATAGGGCAGGTTACCCACGCGTTACTCACCCGTCCGCCGCTAGGATCAAAGAGCAAGCTCTTATCTCCTCGCTCGACTTGCATGTGTTAGGCACGCCGCCAGCGTTCATCCTGAGCCAGGATCAAACTCTCAAAATAAACTTCGTTTATATCGCCAACGAAATCAAAGATTTCCGTTGCTCAAAATAAACTTCATCGGCTTCATGTTTTATATCCAGAATCACTTGGTGTGATTCATTATAACCTACTGTTTAATTTTCAAAGCTCAATTTGTTTTTTCCTCTTGTCGAGGACAAGTAATAATATATCACCTTTATTTAATTACGTCAACACTTTTTTGAAAAATATCTTGTATCAAGTAATGAAAAATTAGAAAAATTACATAAGTATTGGTTTTAAGGCTTATTTATATAAACGAAAAACATCCTTACCTTGGATGTTTTTCATTTATATTTTTACAGTGTTTTTATGATAGTATTATTATATTTATTAATTATTTGTATCCATCTACAACAACTTCTAACTCTCCTGTTTCAGGATCTATTACAAGTCCATGAACAAAAATATCTTTAGGTATTAAAGGATGATTTTTAATTATGGATACACTTTCTTTTACAGAATCACCCACACAATCAAATCCCTGAAACCATTTTTTTAAATCAACTTCTGTATCTTCAAGATTATATATAATATCCTTTGATATACCTCTTTTTATAATTTTTTCAATCATATCTTTTACATTAAGACTACTTACACCACATCCATGGTGTCCTATTACAAAAACTTCCTCAGCATTTAATTCATAAACTGCTACTAAAATACTTCTCATTATACTTCCATAAGGATGAGTAATTACAGCACCAGCATTTTTAACAACTTTTGCATCCCCATTTTTTAAATTTAAAGCAGGAAGAAGAAGTTCTGTTAACCTTGTATCCATACAAGATAGTATTACTATCTTCTTATCAGGGTATTTTGTCGCTTTATATTTTTCATATTTTTTATTTTCTACAAATAATTTGTTATATTCTAGTATTTCCTGTAATTTACTCATATGTGATTTCTCCTTTTTACCTTTGTTTTTTAATTATTCCAATAATTAAAATATGCTTTTCTAAAAGATAAAGCTTCTGATATATGATTTATATTTATATTTTCTTCTCCTTCTAAATCAGCTATAGTTCTTGATGTTTTTAAAAGTTTATAATAACTTCTTGAACTAAATTTATGTTTTGTAAATACACTTTTAATAAAACTCTTACTTTCTTTATTCAAAGAGCAGTACTTGTCAATATTTCTTGTGTTTATTTCATTATTTGTAAGTACATCTTCATTCTTATATCTATCCATTTGAATTTTCCTTGCTTTTTCTATCCTCTTTTTTATATCAATGGATTTTTCTGTATTTTCATTGTTTTGAAATTCATCGTAGTTTAAAGGATTAACTTCAACAAATAAGTCAAATCTATCAAGTAGTGGTCCTGAAATTTTATTTAAATACCTCTTTATTTCACTAGGTGAGCACTTACATTCCCTATCTGATTGGTAAAATCCACACGGACAAGGATTCATAGAACCTATTACAAGAACACTGCATGGGTACCTCAAATTCATTTTAACCCTAGATATATTAACATATTTATCTTCAATTGGTTGTCTTAATGTTTCTAGAATTTTTCTATCAAATTCTAGAAGTTCATCTAAGAATAGTACTCCCCTATGAGCAAGTACTACTTCTCCTGGTCTTGCATCACTTCCTCCTCCAATAATTGCTGTTTTTGTTGTTGTATGATGGGGAGATCTAAATGGTCTTTTAGTTATAATTCCTATATTTTCGTCTATAAGACCAGTTGCACTATATATTTTACTTACTTCAATGATTTCTTCTTCTGTCATGTCAGGAAGTATTGTATTTATTCTTTTAGCTATCATTGTCTTTCCAGATCCAGGAGGCCCTATCATTAATATATTATGATTTCCTGCAGCTGATATTTCAAATGCTCTTTTTACTAAATAATTACCTTTTATATCAGAAAAATCTAACTTATATTCTTCTTCTCTTAAATTTATTTTTTCTTTTTTATGTATATTGAGTTTTGTTTCATTAGTCAAAAAATCAATTAGTTCTCTTAAGTTTTTAACTCCAAATACTTCTATTCCATCTATATATGACGCTTCTTTCAAATTGTCTATTGGAAGAAATACTCTTTTAAAGTTTTTATTTTTTGCCTCAATAATTATAGGTAAAACACCTCTTATCTTTTTCAACTTTCCATCTAGTGATAATTCACCTAAAAACAAGGTGTCTTTAATATATTCTTTTTTTAAATCGTAGTTATTATTGAGTATTCCAACAGCCATGGCTAAATCAAAATAAGGACCTTCCTTTTTAATATCGGCAGGAGATAAATTTATAATTATTCTACAATTTGGAAATTGATATCCACTATTTAAAATGGCAGATTTTATTCTTTCTTTTGACTCCCTTATTGAAGTATCAGGAAGTCCTACTATATTAAATACAGGTATCCCTTTAGATAAATCTATCTCTACATCTACAATAAATCCATCTATTCCTAATATACAAGAACTTTTAATATTATAAAACATTTTATCCTCCTAGTGACCCCAAAATGCATTTTCTATGTGATTAATATTTTTATTTTTTAAATAAACTTCAATTACATCAAATCTAAAATTATTATTATTAATATTATTAGACAATATATAATATTTTGCAGTAGAAATTATTTTATTTTGCTTCTTATAATTTACAGCTTCACTTGGATAACCATAATCTAATGAATTTCTTGATTTAACTTCTACAAAAATTATTTTATTATCTTTTGAAGCTATTAAATCTATTTCTCCATATTTAGTTCTATAATTTCTCTGTAATATATTAAAATTGTTTTTTATTAAATACTCACTTGCTATATTTTCTCCTAAAATCCCTTTTTCCCTATTATTCATATCAATACCCCTTTTTTGAATCTATATCAGCAATAAATACTAAAATCTGTGCAACAGCTTCATAAAGCTCTGGAGGTATTTCCTGTCCTATTTCCAGAGTTTCAAGCTGCTTTGCTAATTTTTCATCTTCATATATAGGAATTTTATTTTCTTTAGCTCTTTCTATTATATTTTCTGCAATCTTACCTTTTCCTTTTCCTATAAGCTTTGGAGCATCATCTTCATTTATATCATACTTTAGTGCAGTTGCAATCTTACTTCCTTTTTTTAACTTCATATAATCACACCCATATATCAAATTTAGAAAATTTATTATTTATATATTCTAAATTACTTAATATACTTTCACTTTCTTCTTTTACTTTATAATTAATATGAACATTTTTTATTCCTATTTTATTTAATGCGTTTATTAACTTTTTTTCATTTAATTTAAATAGTTTTAATATATTTTCATTGCTTATTCCAAACAATATTTTTAAATCTTCATTATAATAATTTAACATAGTATCTACCCTATCTAAATTATGGGTATTTAATGATATAAATATACTTATTGATCTACCACTTTTTTCTTTATTTATATTTTTATCATTTAATAAAATTTCAGCTAGGTTTTTATACTCTTTATAATAAAAAGGTACTTGAAAGTACATATACTCATTTGATACATTGTTTAAAAATTCCAATTTCTGACCTATTTCACTTAACTCTTTTCCTTCTAACTCTCCTAATTTTATATTTTTTTCAAGCCCTAAATTTTTTATTAAAGATTCTAGATTTTTTTTTATTTTTTCAATATTAACTTCTTTATCTACCTCAAGATTTTTTATAAAATTCTTAATTATTTGTTTAATATCTTTTTTATCTACTGACTGACTTTCTTTGTTAATATCTGCATATTTAATTAATAATTTATCAAATTTTATAATTTCATTATCTATTTCTTCACTTTTACTAAGTAAAGAATTGATTTTATTTAATAAATCCTCAATATTCTCTCCTTTTAAAAAACTATCTAATATTTTCATATTTTCAGTGTTTAATTTAAAATTATTTTTAAATAAAAATAATATATTTTTCTCTTTTAAATCTATATTTTTTAAATCACCTAAAATATCTTTTATATTTTTACCTTCTTTATTTATATACATGTTTTTAACTATTTCTCTTATCTCTTTATTTTTAATATCTGTAATATCCTTATTTAGATTTTGTATTTCTTCTTCAGATAAATTAGATAAAATCCTAAAAGATGCTAAATTTTCTTTTAAATATTTAAAATTTTTATTATTCACAGGTATATTTTGCTTTATCATTTCCTTTATCAATTCTTTATTTTCTTCAGTATTTTGAATATTAAGCTCATTTATCAAATTATTTATTTTTAAATTAAGCTCTTTTTCAAGTGCTGTTCCTTCAATTTTAGGCTGAAGAACTAATCCATTAGCCCCTTTTAAAATTTTAAAATTTATTTCTTCTCCAAGTAAATTTTCAAGAGGGATATTACTATTTGCTAAAAACTCTCTTCCATTTTGCAATAAAATTTTAACTGCATTTGATTTTACATCAATTATTTTACCTGTTATTTCATTACTATTTTTCAAAAGCTCAGCTAGTTTAGTATTTTTTTTTGATATAATGCCCCTTAAATTAAAATCACTATATCCTGAAATTCTCATATTAATCACCATTTAAAATAGATTTAAGAAAAGACTTTCTATGAATAGGAGTTATTCCATGTTTTTCAATAGCCTCATAATGCTCTTTAGTTCCATATCCTTTATGTTTAGAAAATCTATACTCAGAATATATTTCGTCATACTCATACATCATTTTATCCCTAGTAACTTTTGCAAGTATACTTGCTGCTGCTATAGATATTGATTTACCATCACCTTGTATTATAGAATTTTGTGGTATATCTATATTTGGTATAGTTGCTGCATCAATTAGTAAATAATCTGGTTTATTTTTAAGACTATTTACTGCCTTTTTCATAGCCATATAAGTTGCATTTAAAATATTAAACTCATCTATTTCTTCATTGCTAACTATTCCTATACCATAATCTACTGCCTCTTTTTTTATTATTTCAAATAGCTCTTCTCTTTTTTTCTCACTTAATTTTTTAGAATCATTTATTCCATGTATTACTGTGTCCTCATTTAATACTACAACTGCAGCAACTACAGGACCTGCAAGAGGACCTCTTCCAGCTTCATCTATACCACCTATATATTTATATCCTTTTTCATATCCTTCTCTTTCAAATGTTTTTAATTTTTCAATTCTTTTTTCTTCTTTTCTTATATCATCTAATTTCTTAGAAAGTTTTATAGCTATTTTTTGAACAGATTTTCTTTTATCATTTCTTAGTATATCTATGTATTTCATATAATCCCTTATTTCTACATTATTTATAAATTCATTTATTTCTTTTACATTCATATTTTCAAACATAATTTCATCTCCTTTATAATAACTATATATAAATTATATTAAAAAAATAAAAATAGAGAAAGAATTACTCTTCCTCTATTTTATCATTGACTAAATCTTGGGGAACTTCTAAAGTTATTTTACCTATTTTACCTTCTCTAAACTCATTTAAAACTATGTTTGCTATTCTAGTATAATCAAGTTCTCTACCAGCCATAATACATCCTCTTTTTTCTCCAATCATATCCATAGTTTCAAGAGGAGTATCTCCTAATTTATTTAGCCTATATCTTTCTTTTAAATTATTTGGAGCTATAATCATTAATTTTTCTATTAATCTTAAAGCAAGAGTTTCTATATCCAAAACTTCATCTTTTATAGCTCTAGTAAATGCTAGATTAAGTGCTACCTGCTCATCCTCAAATTTAGGCCACAGTATTCCTGGAGTATCTAAAAGTTCTAAATTTCCTTTTAATCTAACCCACTGTTTTCCTTTAGTTACTCCTGGCCTATCTCCTGTTTGAGTACTTTTTCTACCTGTTAATTTATTTATAAGGGTTGATTTTCCAACGTTAGGAACTCCAACTATCATAATTCTTATAGGCCTTTCTTTTCTTCCTTTTTTAATTAAAGCTTCCATCTTTTCTCTTGTGACATTTTTACACTCTTCTACTATCTTATCTACGCCTTTTCCTCCTATAGTATTTACAGGAATAGCTTTAATACCTTGTGCAGCATAGTAATCCTGCCACATTTTTAATTTTTCTGAATCTGCCATATCTGATTTATTTAGTACTACAACCTTTGGCTTTCCTTGTATTATTTTATCTATATCAGGATTTTTACTACTAAAAGGTATTCTACTATCCAAAAGTTCTACTACTACATCTATGAGCTTTAAATTATTCTTAAGTAAATCCTTAGTCTTTTTCATATGACCAGGATACCAATTTATGTTCATTCTGTTATCCATATTTTTCATATTATCACACCCATTTTATTAATTTTATATTATTTGCATTTTTAACAAACTTACATGAAATTATTATAAAAATATAATTTAAAAGGGACTGAATAACAGTCCCTATAAAATAAACTATTTAGCTTCTTTAATTTTAGCAGCTTTACCAACTCTTTCACGTATGTAGTTGATTTTAGCTCTTCTAACTTTACCTCTTCTTGTAACTTCGATTTTTTCAATTTTTGGTGAGTGAACAGGTAATATTTTTTCAACACCTACACCAAAAGATATTTTTCTTACAGTGAAAGTTTCTCTAGCTCCTCCACCTTGTCTTTTAATAACTACACCTTCAAATAACTGGATTCTTTCTCTTTTTCCTTCTTTGATTTTAAGGTATACCTTTACCGTGTCCCCAGGTCCAAAGTCTGGTACATCATTTCTTAATTGTTCGTTTTCGATAGCTCTTATTATATCCATCATTTTTTTCCTCCTAATCCTAGACGTTCATAATTATTTTTTATAACAGAGGAACGCCCGTTATTTTCAACCTTTTAAATTTTATCATGAAAACAAATCATTTTCAATGCTTTTTATTGATTTTTTCTATATATTTTTTATCTTTATCAGTAAGATCTGCTTTTTTTATTAAATCAGGTCTTTTTCGAGCAGTTATCTCTATAGATTTTTGTCTTCTCCATTCGTCTATCATCTTATGATTTCCAGAAAGTAATACATCAGGCACTTTTTGATCCATAAACTCTCTCGGCCTTGTGTAGTGTGGATATTCAAGAAGATTATCTTTAAAAGATTCTTCCATAAAAGATTCTTCCTGACCTAAAACTCCAGGAATAAGTCTTGATATAGAATCTACTAATATAAGAGCAGGAAGTTCTCCTCCTGTTAATACGTAATCTCCTATTGAAATCTCATAGGTTACAATTAAATCTATAATTCTTTGATCTATACCTTCATAATGTCCACAAAGAAGTATTATATCTTCATCAGTTGAAAAATCTTGAGCTAATTCTTGATTATATACTTTTCCTTTTGGAGTTAAGTATATAACCTTTGGATCTTTTATATTAAATTTATCTATTATATAATTATACGTATCATATATAGGTTGAGGAGTCATTACCATTCCTGCTCCTCCTCCAAATGGATAATCATCAACTTTTTTATGTTTATTCTTTGAAAAATCCCTTATGTTGTATAAATATATTTCTATTAAACCTTTTTCTACTGCTCTTTTTATTATACTTTCATTTAAATATCCTTCAAAAACTTGTGGAAACAATGTCATTATATGAAATCTCATTATATCATTCCTTCTATTGGATCTATTATAATCTTTTTATCTTCCATATTTATTTCAGGAACAAATTTTTTAACAGCAGGAATTAAGAATTCCTTTCCTTCTTCATTTTTTATTACATAAACGTCATTAGCTCCAGTTTGTATTACATCCTCTAGTATCCCTATATAGTCTCCACTTAAAGTAAATGATTTAAGACCTATTAAATCTGCTATAAAATATTCATCTTCTTCAAGTTTTCTTGCATTTTCTCTTGGAACTTTTAAATATCTATTTCTTAGCTTTTCTACTTCATTTACATTATCTATTCCTTTTATTTTAAGTACTGCCAAATTATTTTTATATCTAACTTTTTCTATTTCATATTTAGTTTCTAAGTCATCTCCAATATATACCCAATCCAATTCTTCAAATCTTTCTTTATAATCAGTTAAAGGGTATACTCTCATTTCTCCTTTTAACCCTTGAGTATTTACTATTTGTCCAACTTTAAAGTATTCTACCATTATTTCACCTACTTTTATATTAGATTTTATATGGATTGTAAAATTATTTTTTCCTTACATTATAAAAAATATATAAAAATATGCACAAAAAGGATTAGGGTTATCCTAATCCTTTATTGTATAATTTCTACACTTACTTTTTTCTTTTCCTTAATAGCAGCAGCTTTTACTAAAGTTCTAATAGCTTTAGCAATTCTACCTTGCTTTCCTATTACTTTACCCATATCTTCTTGGGCAACCTTTAATTCCACAATCACAGATTGTGTTCCTTCTATCTCATTAACAACTACTTCATCAGGGTTGTCAACTAGAGATTTAGCGATTTTTTCCACTAATTCTCCCATGACTTCCACCTCCTATTAGAAGGATACCTATTCAATAATACCGTTTTTCTTAAATAATGATCTAACAGTGTCAGTTGGTTGAGCACCAGTCTTTAACCATTTAACTGCTTTTTCATCATCTATTTTGATTTGCTTCGGCTCAGATACTGGGTTGTAGTATCCTATTTCCTCTATAAATCTACCATCTCTTGGTGCACGTGAATCAGCAACAACTATTCTATAAAAAGGCTTTTTCTTAGCACCCATTCTTCTTAATCTTATTTTTACTGCCATTTATTTCACCTCCCTTAAATGTCTTAATCTATCTTCCAAAGAAAGGAAATTTAAATTTTCCTCCCTTTTTCATGCTTTTTTCTAAATCTCCAAATTGTTTCATCATTTTTCTAGTTTGTTCAAATTGCTTGACAAGTCTATTTACTTCTTGTACTGTAGTTCCACTACCTTTGGCTATTCTTCTTCTTCTACTAGCATTTAATATAGATGGATCTTTTCTTTCTTTTTTTGTCATCGATTGAATAATAGCCTGTATTCTAACTATTTCTTTATCATCAAAGTCAATATTTTTAAGCTCTTTTGCTCCACTTATCCCAGGAATCATTTCTATGATTTTGTTTAAAGGTCCTAAACTCTTAATTTGCTCCATTTGAGTTAAAAAGTCCTCAAAATCAAACTCCTGTTTTTTAATTTTCGCTTCTAGTTCTTTAGCCTTTTTAATATCTATAGCTTGTTCAGCTTTTTCAATCAGTGAAAGAACATCACCCATTCCAAGAATTCTAGATGCCATTCTATCTGGATGAAAAGGCTCTAAATCTTCTAGTTTTTCTCCCATACCTATAAATTTTATAGGTTTATTTGTAACTGATCTTACTGAAAGGGCAGCTCCACCTCTAGTATCTCCATCAAGCTTTGTAAGTATAACTCCATCTATACCTAAAGCTTCATTAAAACTTTGTGCTACATTTACTGCATCTTGTCCTGTCATAGAGTCTACAACTAGAAGTATTTCATGAGGCTTAACTTCAGCTTTTATGTTTTTAAGCTCATCCATTAGTACTTCATCTATATGAAGTCTACCAGCTGTATCTATAATAACTAAATCATTATTATTTTTAACTGCATGGCTTATTCCAGCTTTAGCTATATTTACAGGATCTTCTTTATCTCCCATTGAAAAAACGGGTATATCTAATTTTTCTCCTACAACTTGTAATTGTTTTATAGCAGCAGGTCTGTATATATCACACGCAACCAATAATGGTTTTTTCCCTTGTTTTTTTAATAATCCTCCAAGTTTACCACCAGTTGTAGTTTTACCTGCTCCTTGAAGTCCAACTAACATTATTATAGTAGGAGGTTTTGATGAAAAGCTTATTTTACTCTGAACATTTCCCATTAAAGCAGTCAGCTCTTCATTAACAATTTTTATTACATGCTGTCCAGGAGTTAAACTTTCCATTACTTCTTGACCTACAGCTCTTTCTTTAACTTTATTCACGAAGTCTTTTACAACTTTAAAGTTAACATCTGCTTCAAGAAGCGCAAGTTTTACTTCCCTCATAGCATCTTTTACATCTTTTTCATTTAACTTTCCCTTCCCTTTTAACTTACCAAGGGTACTTTGAAGCTTTTCAGCTAATCCTTCAAAAATCATCCTAACAACTCCCTACAAATTTCTTCTAAGTTTTCAATCTTAGGGACTAAAATAGTGCAATCTTTACCACTTTTAATTTCTTTTTTTATATTAACAAGTTCTTTGTATATATCTTCAATATATTTATTTCTTTCATTAAATTTTTTAACTAATTGCAGTTTTTTTTCATAATCTTGTAATATTTTTTCTGCTCTTTTTAAAGTATCATATATTCCTTGTCTTGAAACATTAAGATTTTCACTAATTTCACCTAATGAATAATCTTCATTGTAGTAAAAATTAATTACTTCTCTTTGCTTTTCAGTTAAAAGTTCTTTATAAAAGTCAAATAAAATGCTAACTTCTATAACCTTATCTAAATTCATATTAACACTTCCTAAAGAAATACATCTGTAAAGTTCGCAACCTTTACAGATGTATTTTATATCAGATAATACATCTTGTCAATATTTTTTTATTCATTTTCATCCCCAAATAATGCGTTTACAAAATCTTTAGAATCAAAATCTTGAAGATCTTCCATTTGTTCCCCTACTCCAATTAATTTTACAGGAACATCAAGCTCTGATTTTACAGCAAGAACTATTCCACCTTTAGCAGTTCCATCAAGTTTTGTTAAAACTATTCCAGTTATATTTGCAACTTCCTTAAAAACTTTTGCCTGAGAAACTGCATTTTGACCTGTTGTAGCATCTACTACAAGTAAAACTTCTTTTGTAGCTTCAGGATATTCCCTATCAACTATCTTGAATACTTTACCTAATTCATTCATTAAATTTTTCTTATTATGAAGTCTTCCAGCAGTATCACATATTAAAATATCTGCTTTTCTAGATTTTGCTGCTTTTATTGCATCAAATATAACAGCTCCAGGATCTGATCCTTCTGAATGCTTTACTATGTCTACCCCTACTCTATTAGCCCAAACTTCAAGTTGATCTATAGCTGCTGCTCTAAATGTATCTCCTGCAGCTAAGAGAACACTTTTACCTTCTTTTTTGAATCTGTTAGCCATTTTTCCTATAGTAGTAGTTTTTCCTACTCCATTTACTCCCACAACTAGTATAATAACCGGAGAAGGTTCTATATTAAGTTTATTTTGTTCATCTGATAAAATACCAGCTAGTATATCCTTAAGTTCATCTCTAACATTAGCGCTTTCAGTTATTTTTTTACTCTTAACTCTATTTCTAAGTTCATCTACAATTTCCATTGTAGTATTAACTCCTATATCAGAAGTTATTAGTATTTCTTCTAATTCTTCAAATAATTCTTCATCTACCTTTACATACACTTTTAAAAGGTTATCTACCCTATCTGTAATTCCTTTTTTAGTTTTAGATAAACCTTCCTTTAATCGTGAAAATAAATTAAATTTAGTTGGCTTATCTTCTTCAGTTTCTATTTTTTCTTCTTGTACTGCTTCTTTATTACTTGTTATTTCTTGTTCAATTAATTCATCTATACTTTGATTTATTTCCTCTTCTATTTTTTCATGTTCCACTATGTCCGTTGCTTTCTCTTCTTGTATCGCTTCTTCATTACTTGTTATTTCTTCATTTTCTTTCTTTTTGAACTTATCAAATATTTTTTTTAACATAAAATCTCCTCCTAGCTAACATTTTCTTCAGTTAATTCTTTTGCCTGTTCTATCTTTAGACTTACCACTTTAGATATTGCTTTTTCCTCCATAGTGACTCCATATATATAATCAGAAACCTCCATAGTACCTCTTCTATGTGTAATAGATATAAATTGAGTATTTTTAGATAAATCCTTTAAAAATTTACCATATCTGTATATATTCGCATCATCAAGAGGTGCTTCTATTTCATCCAATATACAAAATGGAGTTGGTTTTGTAAGAAGTATTGCAAAAAGTATAGATATAGCTGTTAAAGCCTTTTCTCCTCCTGATAAAAGATTTATATTTTTTAATTTCTTACCTGGAGGTTGAGCTGTTATTTCAATATCACTTTCCAATATATTTGAATTATCTACTATTTTAAGCTCACCATATCCTCCACCAAATAATTTTTTATACACTATCATAAAGTGTTCATTAATCTTTTTAAAATTAGCACTAAATTCTCTTTTCATGTTTATTTCTAAATCTTGTATAAGCTTTTCTATAGAATCTATAGACTTTTCCAAATCCTGCTTTTGTTCTTTATAAAAATCATATCTTTCCTTTACCTCTTTATACTCCTCAATAGAATCTAGATTTACATTTCCCAGTTGCTTAATATGTGCTTTTATATCTTCTATTTTCTTTTTTTCTATTACAAGATTATCATCTTTCAACTTTAGTGCTTCATGGAAGGTCATTTCATAATTTTCCCATAGTTTATTAAAATAGTTTTCTTGATTTAACTCCAATTTTTCTATTTTTCCTTCTAACTTATATATACTTTCTTTTAAATCTAAATATTTTTCTTCTACTTTTTTAAGTTTTTCTTTTTTCATTTTTAGATTATTTAATACTTTTATTTTTTCTGCTTTATAATCTTCAAATTTTTTTTCTACATCTTTTATTTTTTCATTTTTTTCTTCTTTTTCCACTCTGATAAGTATTAGTTTTTCTCCTATTTCTTCTCTTTCTATTTCATCTTTTTTAATTTCTTCTTTCTTTTGTTTTAAATCTCTTTTTATATTATCAATTTCATCATTTATTCTATCTATTTCTCTTTGATTATTTTCGTAAACTTGAGAAAACTTAGCAAAATCAAGATTAATATTATTTAAAATTTCTAAGTCTTTTTCATATTTTTGTTTATCAATTTCTTTTTCCTTAGTAATATTTTTGATGTTTTTCTCTATATCTAAACTCTTATCTTCTAATTTTTTTATTTTTTCTTTTAAAAATATTATTCCATTTTGGGTATAATCTAAATTTTCTTTTAATCCTTTTTCTTCTCTTTCTAATTTTATTTTTATATCATTTAGGTTATTTATTTCTTCTTCTAATTTACTAATATCTGAATTAATAGTCAAATTTATTTTTTCTTTATCTTTAATTTCTAAATCTAAATTATAAATCTCTTTATCTTTAATTTCTAAATTATTTTGTAAAACATTTCTTTCATTTATAAATTTTTCGAGTTTTATTTTAGAATTATTTATACTTTCCTCAAATTCTTCTATAACTCTTTTTCTCGAAAGTAAATTATTTACAGTTCTAACACTTCCTCCAGTTAAAGAACCTCCTGCATTAAATACATCGCCTTGAAGTGTAACTATTCTATATTTATGCTTAGTAATTTTTCCAAGCTTTATAGCTACATCAATATTTTCAACTAATATTGTTCTTCCTAATATATTCTCAATTATATTTTTAAATTTAAAGTCAACTTCTACAACATCACTAGCTATTCCTAAAAGACCTTCCACTTTTGGAATTTCATCTATATTTATTTTTCTCCCTTTTATTATATTTAAAGGTAAAAATGTAACTCTTCCAAAATTATTTTTCTTTAAATATTCTATTGCAAATTTAGCACTATTTTCATCTTCTGTAATTATATTTTGAAGAGATGACCCAAGTGCTACTTCTACTGATATTTCATATTCTTTAGGTACTTTTATAACTTCAGCCACAGCTCCCAAAATTCCATTTAAACTCTTATTTTTAAGTATTTGTTTTACACCTTTATTAAATCCTTCATACTGTTTTTCCATTTCATAGTATATATTTAACTTTGAAGTGTACTCATTTATCTTTAATTTTTTGTTATTAATATTTTCTTCAATATTTTTTAAATCATTTTTTAATTTGTCTAAGTTTTTTATTTGTAAATTTTTATTTTCTATAAATTCATTTAACTTTTGTTCATATTCTCCTTTTAATTTAAGGTTTTTACTTAACTCCTCTTGCTTAGTGACTATTTTTAAGTTTGTACCTTCTAATTCTCTTTTTACTTCCTCTTGTCTATTTTTTATATTTTCTAAGCTAGTGTTAAAGCTGGACAATCTCATATTTTTTTCATTTTTTTCATCTAATATATTTATTATACTATCTTTAAAGTTTTCTACTTTTTCCTCTTTTAATCTTAAATTTTCTCTATATTTATTTGTTTTTTCTTGAATAAAACCACTTTGTTCTTTTAAATCATCTAACTTTAACTTTAGTTTTTCATTGTCTTGTAATAAATTCTGTAACTCTTTCTCATTTTTTTCTTTCCTACATTCTAACTCTAGTAATTCTTTTTCTTTTCTATCTTTATTATTTTCTATATTTTTTATTTTTTCATTTAATAAATTTAAGTCTGCTTTTTTATGATCTATTTCTACTTTTAATTTATGTATGCTTTCATTAGAATCATTTATTTTTACTTCAAGAGAAGTCAAATCACTTTCTAAATTAGAAATTTCTTCTTCTTTATTATTTTTAGTTTTTTCTAATTCATTTAATTGATTTAATAGTATTTTGCTGTGATTATTTAACTCTTTTAACTGTATATCTAGTGCTTCAATTTCTCTTATATAATTGTTTGCCTCTAGTACCTTTAATTCTTCTTTTAGTTCTATATATTTTAATGATTTATTTTTTTGAACCTCTAAAGGCTTTAATTGATTTTCTATTTCATAGAAAATATCATTAATTCTATCTAAGTTTTCTTTTGTATTTTTTAGATTTTTTTCTCCTTCTTGCTTTTTATACCTATACTTAGATATTCCACAAGCTTCATCAAATACTTTTCTTCTATTATTTGAATTATTACTTAATATTTCATCAATTTTCCCCTGTTCAATTATTGAATATCCTTCTCTTCCTATACCTGTATCTAAAAGAAGCTCTTTTACATCTTTCAATCTACAAGGTTTATTATTTATATAAAATTCACTTTCTCCAGATCTATAAGCTCTTCTTTTTATAGAAACTTCACTATAGTCTATATCTAAAATTCCATCTTTATTATCAATTGTAAGAACTACTTCACAATAGTTCATTGGCTTTTTACTATCTGAACCAATAAATATTACATCTTCAAGCTTGTCTCCTCTTAAGCTTTTAATACTTTGTTCACCTAAAACCCATCTAATGGCATCTAGGACATTACTTTTTCCACTTCCGTTAGGTCCAACAATTGATGTTATTCCATTTTCAAATACAATATCAGTTTTACTAGGAAAGGATTTAAATCCCTTTAGCTCTAATTTTTTTAGATACAAAAAAATCCCCCCATGCTAAAATTTATATATGTTATACAATTTGTTATATATTTCTTTTATATTAGTTTTATATTCATTGTTATTATAATTAAAATAAATTTCATCAAGATTTAATATTCTTTCCTGAATTTTTAAATTTATTTTATACTTTTCTCTTAAATATTCTATATTAGCTTTTTTATTTCCAACTATTTTAGATATATTTTTTTTATTTACATATATTATTATTTTTTCTTTTATATTTTTATCTTTTATTAAAATTTCAATATAGTCTCTATAAATTCTAGATTCTATAAGTTCTCTTAAAGAAGGATGATACGGCCCACAAATCACATCCCTTCCAAGGGCTATATCTTCAGTAGCTTGAAGCCCAACTCTTATAACCTTTATACTATTTAAGTAAAATAAAACTAGAAGTTTTTTTACTATTTGTATTGTTTCTTCTAAATTAAAAGGATTATATTTTTTTTCATTATATAATTTTTCAAGGCCTGTATCTTTTACAACTAATGTAGGATATATCCTAACAAAATCTGGTTTTAAATCTATAAATCTTTTTGCAGTATATATGCACTTTTCTTCAGTGTCAGAAGGAAGTCCTGCCATCATTTGTAGTCCCAATTTAAAACCATATTCCTTTATTAATTTTGATGACTTTACAACATCTAAATCACTATGTCCTCTTATGCTGTTATCTAAAACCTTCAAATCCATAGATTGAACTCCAAGTTCTATTATAGTAACTTTATTTTCTTTTAAGATATTAAGAATATTTTTATTTATACAATCAGGTCTTGTAGAAAGTCTTATATCTTTTACCAAGCCCTTATCTACATATTCCTTTGCAATAGATAAAAGATTTTTTTGAATTTCTATATCTATTGCTGTAAAACTACCTCCAAAAAAAGCTATTTCTATATGACAGTTTTTATCTATTGTTTTTAAATAACTTTCTATTATATTCTTAACTTCTTCTTCTGTAATATCTGTACCTACTCCTGTTATTTTCTTTTGATTGCAAAATATACAATCATGGGGACAGCCTCTATGAGGTACAAATATAGGTATTATTCTTGTCTTCATTAATTATCAACCTTCTTTAGTGCTTTTTTTGCAGCCATTTGTTCTGCTTCTTTTTTGCTTTTTCCTTGTCCTTTACCTAATATTTCATTCCCTAATTTAACTTCAATTACAAATTTTTTATTATGATCTGGTCCAATTTCTTCTATTACATTATAATATATTTTTTCATTTGTTTTACTCTGTAAAATTTCTTGAAGATGTGTTTTATAATCTCTAAATATTTTTCCTTTTATTGAATCCTGTATTATATCACCCATAAAAGAAAGTACAAATTCAGTAGCTTCTTTAAGACCTCTGTCTAGATAAATTGCTCCAATAATTGCTTCTACAGCATCTGCAAGAATTGATATCCTTTCTCTTCCTCCCGTTACTTCTTCTCCCTTTCCTAATAGAAGGTACTTTCCTAAATTTAAGCTTTTTGCTACATCACTTAAAGATTCCTCACAAACTATATTTGCTCTAACCTTTGTAAGTTCTCCTTCTGGTAAATCTTTTTGATTTATAAATAAATGATGGCTTATTACTATACTAAGTACAGAATCTCCTAAAAATTCTAGTCTTTCATTATATTTTATATTATTTTTTTTATTTTCATTTGCATATGAGCTGTGAGTTAATGCTTCTAGTAAATAATCTTCATTATTAAATTTATATCCTATTTTTTCTTCAAATTCTTTTATAAATTTTTTTATATTCTTATTTGACATCATATTATTACCTCCTAAATTTGAAGGACCTTTTTCAAGTTATAGTTTACTATTTTTAAAGTAATATTGTAAAGAAATTTAAATAAAAAAGGACTGCTCAAAGCAGTCATTTTTTATACAAATTTCTTTTTATTACTCTTCATGATTACCACAGTGGCAGTTATCGTGTTCATGATCACCATGGCAGTGACAATCTTCTTCTGCAAATAATATAACTTCTTTACAGTTTGGGCAAAGAATGTCTACATCATCATCATATAATAAATCTTCATCTATTTCTACTTCTTCTCCACAACTTGGACACTGAACTTCTATATATTCAAATTCTTCATCTTCAGAATCTTCTTCATATACCTCTTCTTCTAAATCTTCTAAGTCTTCATCTATTGACTCTATGTATTCAGCCATTTCACTTTGTTCTTCTTCAATTTCAACTATTGCATCAGCAAAATCTTCTAAAACATCTACAATATGCATTAAAAGCTTTCCTTCTTTGCTATTTTCGTCAATTCCTAGACCTTCTGCTAATCCTTTTAAATATGCTACTTTTTCATATAAATATTGCATATTATATACCTCCTTATTATAAAATCTTTTGTGCTGTTAAATTAACTTACACAAAGATTAGTTAATATATTCTACTTAAATTACCATTTCTCCTTCTGTAAAAATGCAATTTAAAGCAGATTTAACAAACTGATATATATATTATACCCAATAAGAAGATATATTAAACTCTAGATAGGTATTCTCCTGTTCTAGTATCTATTTTTATTTTATCTCCTATGTTTACAAATAAAGGAACTTGTACTACAGCACCAGTTTCAACTGTTGCAGCTTTTGTTACATTAGTTGCAGTATCTCCTTTTACTCCTGGCTCTGTTTCTATTACTTCTAATTCTACAAAGTTTGGCGCTTCAACTTGGAAAGCTTGTCCTTCATAAAATCTAATAGTAGCACTATCATTTTCTTTTAAGAATTTAATTGCCTCTTCAACTTGATCATAGTTTAAAGGAACTTGATCGTAAGTTTCATTGTCCATGAAGTAATATAATTCACCATCATTATATAAATACTGCATTTGCTTTGTTTCTATATGAGCTTTTGGGAATTTATCACTTGGATTAAAAGCTTCTTCTCTTATAGCTCCTGTTTTTAAATTTCTATATTTAGTTCTAACAAATGCTGATCCTTTACCAGGCTTAACATGTTGAAAATCAACTACTAAACATGGTTGACCATCTTTTACAAAAGTAACTCCTTTTCTAAAATCTCCTGCTGAAACCATTATTATCCCTCCATTATTTAATTTTTTAGCATGATAATTCTATTAATTCCTTAGGTGAGTTAGATAGTACTTTATACCCATCCTTTGTAACTACAACTAAATCTTCTATTCTAACTCCTCCAAAGTCAGGAATATAAATACCAGGTTCATCTGTTATAACCATACCAGGTAGTAATGGATTTGTACCTAGTGAATTTACATGAGGCATTTCATGTACTTCAAGACCTACGCCATGGCCAAGTCCATGTCCAAATTTATCTCCATAACCTGCATCAGTTATAATGTCCCTAGCAATTTTATCTAGTTCACAACCAGTAATACCAGGCTTTACAGCTTCTAAAGCCTTAATTTGAGCATTTAAAACAATTTCATATATGTTCTTTTGCTCATCACTTGCTTTGCCTATAACTATAGTTCTAGTCATATCAGAACAATATCCATTATATATACAACCAAAATCTAATGTCAAGAAATCTCCTTTTTCTATTAGCTTATCACTTGCAACTCCATGAGGAAGAGAGGATCTCTTTCCAGAAGCTACTATAGACTCAAAGGAAAGTCCTGTAGCACCCTTTTTCTTCATAAAATATTCAAGCTCTAATGCTATATCTTTTTCAGAAATTCCAGGTTTTATGTATGTTAATATATGTTTAAAAGCTTCATCTGCAATACTAGCAGCCTTTGCTATAGTATTTATTTCATCTTCATCTTTTACAACTCTTAAAGATAGCATTAATCCTTTTAAAGGTATAAATTTTATATTTTTAAGCTCATCAGTAAATTTAGAATATGTAGAAAAGTCCATATAATCATCTTCAAATCCTAAATTCTTTATATTCATATTTTCTAAATATTCTGTTACAGGCTTATTTCTTGATATTTCAAGTATTTCAAATCCTTTACATTGACTTGCAGCCTGTTGTATATATCTAAAGTCTGTAAAAAATATACTTTTATCTTCTGTTATAAGCACATATCCTGCAGTTCCTGTAAATCCTGAAATATATCTTCTATTTTCAGGCTTATATATTAAAACAGCATCTAAATCTCTATTTTTCATTTCTTCTTTGAGTTTTTTTATTCTATTATTCATTTATCTTCCCCCTTTAAGTATTCAAGTAAAGAATAAATTCCAAGTATATAACTGTAAAAACCAAATCCTGATATTTGACCTATACAAGACCCAGCTGTTACACTTTTTTGTCTAAATTCTTCTCTACAATGAATATTTGAAATATGAACTTCAACTGTAGGTATATTTATAGCCTTTATTGCATCATATATTGCAAAGCTGTAATGAGTATAAGCACCTGGATTTATTATTATACCTTCGTAAAATCCAATACAATCATGAAGCTTATCTATTATTTCTCCTTCATGATTGCTCTGAAAAAAATCTACACTTATATCATATTTTTTACATTCATTTAAAATAAAATTTTCTAAGTCTTTTATGCTGCTTTTACCATATACATTTTTTTCTCTAAATCCCAACAAATTTAGATTAGGCCCATTTAAAATTAGTATTTTTTTCACAAAAACACCTCATAATATAATTTTTACCATATATATAATATCATACTTTGTTTAAATTGAGTAGTATATTAAAAACTACTTCCTGTATATTTTTGTCGTCTACCTTTATTATTATATCAGAAGCTTTTTTATATTTATCTATTCTATTATTTAGAAGATTATTTATCTTTTCAGCTATATTTTCAGTTTTTAGTAAAGGTCTTTGTATATTTGATGTTTTTAAATTTCTAATTATAGTATCTTTATTTGCTTTTAACCATATTACAGTTCCAATTTTTTTTAACAAGTTAATATTATATTCTTTTTCTATTATTCCCCCTCCTGTAGATAATATTATGCCTTCTTTATCTAATATATTTCTTAAAATTGAAGTTTCCAAATCTCTAAAATAACTTTCTCCTTTTTCTTTAAATATATTACTAATATTCATATTTTCTTTTTCTTCAATAAGCAAATCAGTATCAATAAAATTCATATTGAGCTTTTTAGAAAGTTTTTTCCCTATTGTACTTTTTCCAGTAGCCATAAATCCTACTAATACTATGTTTTTCAAATTACTCAACTCCATTATGAGGATTTTTACTAACTATTTCAACTGCTTTTACCAATTGATTCATAATATCTACATTAAATTGACTATTCATTTCATTTATTTTAGTAAAAACTTTTCCTTTTTCTGATACACAATATTTAGGAGGTAAATTATTTAAAGCTATAGCTTTTATATCTAAAATACATTTTTCACATTTACAAATTTTATTATATCTTTGTAAAACCTTTCCTAAATAAATACCCACAATATCTTCCATATAATTTCTTAATTCATACATATTTAACATCTCCCAATTATTAAAATATTTTATTATCATTATATTTATATATTAAAATTACTAGATACTATAATTTCTAAAATAAACTAAAAATTCAATATTCATAATTTCCTTATTTTTTTCCATTTCTAAATAAATCTTTACCCCCTTACCTTCACTTATTTTTTCAATATTGAATTTTTTTACATAATCCCCAATTTCATATCCATTATACATCAAATTCCTTCTATAAAACATCTTTTTTCTTTTATTGTCTATATATATTCCTTCTACATTATCTGATAATACGAATCTTAACTCTTTTATTTCTCCTTCTTTAAAATCTTTACTTTTAATTTTATATCCATCTTTATTTATTACACTATGAACTCCAGAAGAAAGATACAATTTATTTTCTATAAATTCCTTTATAAACTGAGCTTGTTCTTGAATCTCTATTCTAGCTTCAGTTTTATTAAACATCTTTACATTTAAAAAGATTATATTAAATGATAAAAGCATTAATATACTAGTAAGACCTAGTGAAATTATAACTTCTATAAGTGTAAAACCTTTTTTATTCATAAAAAACCTTCCTTTTTATTTAAATTAAAATAGACCTAAATTTAGGTCTATTCATAAATGCCTTCTTTCACCAAAATTCTACCACTAAAAGGAACTATAGTAATTTCTCTTTTTTTGTTTCTATCTCTGTCAATTATAGTTATAATATCTCCTTGATTATTAAGAGAACCTGTTAATGTAAATATTATTTTCTGAGAAGTATGGTAAATATCTGTATTTTTTGGAAGTTCAACTTCTTTTTTATTTTTACCATTCTCTCTTAATATATATGAATTTATTCCATTGGACTTTTTATTATAGTATATATACGTTGAATAATCCGAATTAATATTTCTTATTCTTGTATACCTTATATCACTACAAAGCTGCCTTACAAATGAATCTATCTTATAATCTTTTAAATAAAATTTACATATAGGTATTGATATTAATATAGAAATTATACTAATACACACCAAAAGCTCTATCAAAGTTACACTCCTTTGTTATCCATAACTTATCTCCTCCTAATCCAATTTCTAACTTCTATAAGTTCATTTATATTTTTACTTTTTTTATCATCACATATTATTAATTCTTCTTTGTTTTTAAAATAATAATTTGTGTAATTTTCTTTTTTATTAGGAATTTTTATATAAAAATCCGATTCTATTTGCTTTTCTATTTTTCCTTTTTTATAAGAAGAAGCTACTTTAAATTTTATTTTATTATTTTCTATTTTTACCAAATCATCTACTAAATTTATTTTCAAACCATTGCTTTTTATTTTTTCTATATTTTTTATGAAATTATATTTTTTACTTCCTAACAAAAAATAATTTTTATAACCCTTTTGAAATTCTTCATTTAATTTTTCTTCTATATTTTCCTCATTTAAATCATAAGAAACTTCATATTCATTTAATATTACATTTAAGTAAATACTATCTTCTCCCATTAATTCTTTATTTATTTCTCCTTGTATAAAGCTTTTATATTCAAAATTCATAAACTTATCTAGCTCATCTTTTCCATATTCTATAGCACACTGAATCTCATCTATAATTTTTCCATAAACAATGTCTAAGCCTCCTTCACTCATATAAAAGCATTTCTTTGAATTAATATATATATTTTGAATACAATAATTAGCAAAGGAAATACTAATTATTGTTATACTTAAAATTGATAATATAAAAAACACAAAAAGAGTAGTAATCAATATATATCCTTTCTCATTTATCACAAAATCACCTTATTTTTCTATAACTTTGAAGATTTATTATTTCATTATTATCTTTTTCAACCTTGACTATTATTTTTAATGAATTTTTAATATTAAATTCATTATTTTTTGATTCTAAAACAGTTTCTATAGTATATTTCCCTTCATTAAAATACTTTTTATTATAATCTTGTATTAAAGTATCTATATCATCAGCTTTTATTTTTTCAATATATTCTTGAGCTAAACTTAGTGCTTCTAATTTTTCCTTTGACTTTAAAGACCAAATAAAGCAATTAGAAAAAATACTTATAAAAGACAATATTATTATTTCTATTATTGCTAAAGATAATATTATTTCTAATACTGTGAATCCTTTATTTTCATTTAATTTATTCATATAGACACCTACTTTACTTTTTAAGTATTGTCTATGAAAGTGCAAAAACACTTCAATAATTTTCCATTACAATAAAATAAAAAACATTTATGCAAAACCTTGTTATAATTAAGTTCCTACACAAAAACATAACAGGTGGTGTTGCATAAATGTTTCAGAACTTAATTATAACAAATGAATTAACATTAGACAAATTTTTAAAAGAACTAAAATATGACTTATATCTTACAAAACCACAAATAAAACATATGCAAAATATAGTGAAATCAATGTTTATGAGTGGTTATACAGGTAAAATCAATGATGTTTCTAAA